>JBIIFW010000287.1:0-3958 GCA_044236985.1 Bradymonadia bacterium
CCTCGCGCAAGAAGGTCCGCGCGTTGCGTGCCTGCCGCAGCGCGCTCGTCCCCACCGCACGAATCCGCTCGGGCGCCACGCCACGAAGCCGCTGACCGAATCGCTCCAGTGTTGCAAAGGCCCGCTCTTGCGAAGCCTCATCCAACATCCCTGCCTCGGTCAGACCGGCCGCAAGCTGCACACGCTCCTTGAGCCGATCCACCACCTGAAGCTCGCCGCGCACCTCGCGGGCGATGACCATGTGGAAGCTGTTGGATCCCAGATCCACAGCCGCCAGCAGAGAGGGCGTTCGCTTTGCCGTAGAACCCATCGATGCCACACTCCAGAGACGATCACCGCGCCTGATTCGAACAACCGCGCCTCGCCGGGGCCCCTCCTACTCGCTGCGCGGCGGAGTGTCGACCGCACCCAGGGTGATGGCAATCGCTCACCGCCCAGAGAGTCCCACCGCGCTCACATCAGAGCCGGAACGTCACCCGCACGGCACCCCGCAGACAACCGTTGCCCCGAGCGCCGCCGCTCCGCTACGACCCCACTCACGCAGCGCACCCGCCTGCTTTCTCCGAGGTATGACTTGCAGCCCACCCGCGCGCCAGCAGCCATGCGCCGCCTCCTCACCGCACTCCTTTTTGCATGCGCTCTCACGCAGGCGACGGGCCGCGCAGACGCAGCCACAGAGGCAGCCACAGAGGCAGCCGCCGGCAGCGCAGAGGCAAGCGGCGCCGGCAGCGCAGAGGCAAGCGGAGCGGCCGACCCTCAGCCAGCCCCCGAGGCAACCGCGCAGGCCCTCTTCGACGAAGCCGAGGCCGCCGCCAAAGCGGGCGACCGACTCCGCGCCATCGAGCGCTACGACCAGCTCACCAGCCGCTTCCCCTCCGTCCGAAACGCCCGCATCGCCCGACTCCGGAGCCAGCAGCTCCGCGCCCTCCAAGGCGAACCCGAGCCCGACCTCCGCGCCGCCTTCGATGAGGCCAAAGCCAATGCCGCACGCCTCGGCCTGCCCGAAACCACCACCCGCGTCCGCGCGCTCGCAGACCGCGCCAAGGCGCCCGCACTCCAGCAAGATCTCCAGCTCTGGCTCGCCGACGAAGCCCTCCGCGCCGGCCGCCCCGCTGAGGCCCGCGCCGCCTACAACGCCCTTCTCAACCTCGAGACCCTCACAACCAATCAGGCCCGCGCCACCGTCGCAGGCATCCTCCGCAGTAGCGCCTCCTTCCGCGACAGCATCGACGCCCGCACCCGCATCCACGGCACCCTCGCCCTCCGCGGCAACCAGTTCGACGAGGCCGTCGCGACCCGCCTCTACGACGAGGCCAACGACCACCTCTTCAGCCTCCTGGCCCTCTACGCCTCCTGCCTCACCCTGCTCCTCGCTGCGCTCCACGTCGCGGCCGCACTCATGCGCCGAACCGCGAAACTCCCCGACGGCTTCTGGCGGCCAAGCCTCCTTTTCCCGCTCTACGCCTTCACGGGCGCCGGTCTCTTCGCCGATTCGTGGGAGCATGGCCGCCTGCTCCCCTTCCTCGCCGGTGGCCTCGCCGTTACGCTCCTGCTCCTGCTCCTGCGCGTCGCCGACGCTCGCCGGCCGCCCGTCGGACGGGGGCGCTTTGTCGCAGTAATGCTGCATGTCGCAACCATGCTTGCCGCGCTCTACCTCGTGTTCTACGCAGCCGACCTGCAGCACCTCATGGGACTCTGACCGCCATGGCTCACCAGACGCTACATCGCAGCCGCGAAGAGCTCGCCGCCGCCATCGACGGCCACCCAGGCCTCCTCCGCCTGCAGGCCGGCTTCAACCCCAACTCCAGCTCCGTCGGCAGCGTCGTACAGTTCATGCTCTGGAGCGCCGTCGCGGCCACCGCCGTCTTCCAGACTGCCGCCCTGCTCTTCCCCCGCACGGCATCCACAACGCCGGCCGAACCGCCACCGGCCGACCCCGCATGAAGATCCGGCCCGAAGACTTCGGCGCCATCGTCGCCACCGACGTTCCGCCCGCCCTCCTCTTCGTCGATCGCGCCCTCGCCACCGAGCTCGGCCTCCCCCACCAGGAGCGCTGGGACAACCCCCGCGGCCACCTCTCCGCCCCCACCGAGGTCCACCTCCTCCTCACCCGCCGCTGCGACGCAGGCTGCCCCCGCTGCTACGTCAACGCCACGCCCGACGGCGCCCAGCAGCCGCGCGAAGAGGTCTTCGCCTGGCTCTCCGCCCTCGCCGCCCAGGGCGTCTTCCACGTCGCGCTCGGGGGCGGCGAGAGCATGCTCCGCGACGACCTCTTCGCCATCGCCGACCACGCACGCAGCGCAGGACTCGTCCCCAACCTCACCACCAGCGGCCTCGGCATGACCGCCGAACTCGCGGCCGAGTGCCGACGCTTCGGACAGGTCAACCTCTCGCTCGACGGTCTCGGCGAAACCTACCGCAACAGCCGCGGCTACGACGGCGCCGAAATCGCCCTCCACGCACTCGACCTCCTCGTCGCAGCTGGCGTCCCCACCGGCATCAACTTCGTCGTCTCGCGCCACACCATCGGCGACCTCGAGGCCACCACCGCCGAAATCGCACGCCGCGGCGGCAACGAAGTCGAGCTCCTCCGCCTCAAGCCCACCGGCCGCGCAGGCGTCAGCTACCCGCACGACCGGCTCCTCCCTGAGCAGGCCGCCTCGCTCCTCCCCCGCGTCGTCGCCCTCATCGATCAGCACCCCACGGTGAAGATGAAGGTCGACTGCTCCTTCGTACCCCTCCTCTGCGCCACCGGCCCCAACCCCGACACCCTCGCCGCGCTCGGCGTCGTCGGCTGCGAAGCCGGCAACGTGCTTGCCGCCGTCTCCCCCGAGGGCGCCGCCACCGCCTGCTCCTTCATCAACGACCGGCTCGGCTCCGTCGCCGCACTCACCGAGCGCTGGGACGACCACCCCGTCCTGCAGCGCTGGCGCAGCTTCCACACCACCGCCCCGGAGCCCTGCGCCTCCTGCCCCTACCGGCTGGTCTGCAAGGGCGGCTGCAAGGCCGTCTCCAAGTTCTACCATCACGGCGACCCCTTCCACCCCGACCCCGAGTGCCCCCGCGTCGTAGCCCACCGCGAAGGTCGTCCCTTTGTGACCAACCCCATCACACTGCCTGCCCATGTCTGAACAACGCACGCCCGCCGTCCTCCGCGCCGAGTCGCTCCTTGTCTGGGCGCTCGCCGCCACCCTCTTCTACGCGCTCGACCGCGCCTACGCCGACATCACAACCCCCCCCTTCGACCCGGTCACGGTCATCGCTACGGCCCGCATCGACTACTTCTGGCGCATGGCCCTCTCGGCCTTCATCGGCACCTTTGCCATGCTGGCCTGGCCCCGCATCGCCGCCGGCCGCGAGGACCGAGCCGCGACGCTGCTCTTCCGCGCAGCCCCCTGGGTGGTTGTCTTCTCCGCGATCCTCATGGTGGTGTTCGCATGAACCTCCTCCTCGCCAACATCCACGGCCACCTCCTCCTCCTCGCGGTGGCGCTCTGCTTCCACCCCTGGACTGCCCTCCGCAAGGCCACGCGGCCAGCCTTCGGCACCCGGCTCACCGCCTACCTCGCCGCCTCGCTCATGTTCGCGGGCAACGCGCTCGGCTGGTATATCTACCCCGACTACCGCATCGAGGTGAAACGCCACCTCTACCTCTACTCCGAGGCCGCCGGGCTCGGCTTCGAGGTCAAGGAGCACTTCGCCTTCTTCGCCGTCGTCCTCTCGATTGCGGGCGCCTACGCCGCCTTTGTCTCGGCGAGCCAGCGCCACCCCTCGCTCACCGCGATCGTCCGACTCAGCTTTGCGGCTGCCGCGATCCTGGGAACCATCGCCATCGGGCTCGGCATCTGGGTTGCCTCGCTCCGCGGCTTCGCCTACCCCGCGGCGCAATGACCCGGCCCGTCCGGATCGGCATCGTCACCGTCTCTGACCGCGCCACCGCGGGCACCTACGAAGACCGC
>JBIIFW010000162.1:0-5734 GCA_044236985.1 Bradymonadia bacterium
GGCCCAGGTGTCGATCCCGCTGCGGAGCTCATTCCAGTCGCTGAGGACGGCGCTCTGGTCGGCAGCAGCGGTGGCGGCATTCAGCCGGGCGCGAAGCGCCTCATACTGTGCGACGACGGTCTCAAGCACCGGAGTAACGGCCTGCATCTCGGAGAGCTTCAATTGGGACATGGCGCGACTCACTGCGGTCGGAGAAGGGAGGGATGGGCAAGGTAGGGGAAGGGGGCGCGGTTGGTCAACGGTTCCGACCGGTTCGGCTGGAAAGGGGCCCCGTGCCGGAGTAGAGTCGGGTGAGGTTGGCTCGTTGCTGACCGGAGGAGGAGTGGCGATGCGTCGAACGGTTGGTGCGCTGGGTATGACGATGCTGGTGGCGTTTGGTCTGGTTGCCTGCGGCAAGAAGGAGGCCGTGCGCCCTGCGCCCGAGGCGCCGGCTGCGGCGGAGGGTTCGGCAGCGACGCCTGCGAAGCCGGAGGCTGCGAAGCCCGAAGAGGTGGTGCGCCCGCCGCACGACCAGCCCCCGACCGCAGTGCAGTGGGATGCCCCCGCCGTCACGGGCGACTGGGCCGGCTACCTGGGCGGGCCGACGCGATCGGGTCGCCGCGAGGTGGCGCCCATCACCAAGCCGGTCATCGCCTGGTCTGCACAGGTAGGCATCCAGGGCTACGCCAACACGGTGCTGACCTCCGGCGACACCATCTTCCTCGGCTCGCAGGGCGAGCTCTGGAACAGGCCCGACAAGGCCGACAGCGTGATCGCGCTGCGTGCTGCAGATGGCCGCCAGATCTGGCGCGTGCCGACCGACAGCGATGTGAACGGCACGATGCTGGCGAAGGACCTGGTCATCGCGGTGACCGACAGCGGCACGGTCTACGCCATCCAGCGGACCTCGGGCGAGATCAAGTGGCAGCTCGGCGCCGAGTGCGGCATGCAGCATCCGCCGGTGCAGGTGGGTGACGAACTGGTCTTCACCCGTGAGGAGGGGGTCACCACGGTCTCCCTCGAGACGGGCAAGATCGTCGACGCGCTCACGGCCTGCCGCCGCAGCCAGCGCACCGCCGTCTCCACGGCCGATGGCGTGGTCTATGCGGTGCATCCCCGCGAAGGGCTCATGGCCTATGCGGCCGGCAAGCCCGTCTGGAAGCTCGAGCGGCCCGACCCTGAGCTGACTGGCTTCACGGCCTGGCAGCCGCCCTATGTGGGCAAGGAGCTGCTGCTGCAGACCTTCCAGCGCTGGTCCTTCAAGACCGAGTCTGGTGCGCGGTCCTTCGAGCCGGCGATGGTGGCCATCTGGCGCGACAACGGACAGGTGGCCTGGGCCGCGCGGGTCAACAGCCCCGAGCTGGCCAACAAGCAGGGCAACCTGCCTGGCGATGCCCACTACAAGCAGCCGCCCTACGTGGCAGACGGCAGCCTCTTCGCAGTTTCAGGCAACGGCGGCTACCTGCAGTCCTTCAGCCTGCTCGACGGCACCCGGACGGGCGAGCTGGCCTTCTCCGACTGCCGGACCCGCCAGTTCGGCGGCATCGCCGGCGCAACGGGCGTGGGCTACCTCACGCGGCATGATGGCGTGGTCTACGCCTTCTCCACCCGCGACATGAAGTGGCTCTGGACCCGCTCGCTCGGCCTGCACGCAGTGGCGGGCGGTAAGACCACCCACTACCAGGCGCCCTCGGGCTGCAGCCCGGATCCGCAGGACGGCAGCGCGCTCTTTGCGGCCCCGACGGTCGGCGAAGACGGCACGCTCTATGTGGGCACAGCCGACGGCTGGCTCTACGCGATCCGTCAGGCGCCCTAGCGGCGCAACCGGCAGACGCCCCCACGGCGCGGGCTTCCGACTCGCTGCGGAGGTACCGACAAACTTGTCGCGGATCTCATGGCCCTTTTGCCCGATCGTAAGGGGTGTTAGCGACGGCGCAAACTGAATCTGTGCCGGCGGTGAGGCCGGTCGAGGAGTTGTCATGAAGCTGTTTCTGCGCGCCCTTTCGTTGCTCGTCCTCTCGTTGGTTTCCCTGTTCGCGAACGAGGCGAAGGCTGCAGCTACGACGGTCTCGGGCGCCATCAACTTCGACCAGACCTGGACGACGGCCGGCAGCCCCTACATCCTCGACGGCTCGGTGAGCGTCGCCAGCGGTGTCACGCTGACCATTCAGTCGGGTGTCACGGTCCAGGCCCGCTCGTCGGTCGCATCGACCTACGAGCTGCTCGTGAACGGTAACCTGGTCGTGACCGGCACGACGGGCAGCCCCGTCATCTTCACCTCGCAGGGCAGCGCCGCCAACCAGTGGAAGGGCATCCGCGTCGCCTCGACGGGCACCATCAACCTTGCGAACGCCCAGATCAACAACGTGGACTCGGCGCTCCGCCTTGATTCCGGCCTCCCCGGCACCGCGCTCACCGTGAACGGCCTCAAGGTCGAGCGGATGAACAACACCGCCGTCAACCTCGGCACCATCGCCTCGACCGGCAGTTACACCCTGAACGGCCTCGACGTGACCTGCAACGCAGCGGCGACACAGTATGGCGTGCAGGTCGCCTCGACCACCCCCGGCACGCTGCTCGTCGACAACAGCCGATTCAAGGACTGCTACGCGGGCATCAATCAAACCGCGACCAACCTCACCGTCGACCACAGCATCTTCAGCGGCGGTCGCCACGGCGTCTACTTCTACACCTCCTACTTCGGCTCGGTCAGCACGAACGTCACCTACTCCACCTTCTACAACGTGGGCGCCACCGCCTCCGAAGGTGCGGTCGTCGGCTCGCGCTACCCCTCTTCCGGATACAACGCCTCCGTCTCCCTCAGCGACTCGCTCTTCGGCGCGAGCCAGAACGTCTTCCGTGACCTCGGCTCCTCCAGCTATCTGACCAGCTTCTCTTCCTTCAATCGCAACGTCGTCTGGTCGACCGCCTTCTCGCAGTCCGGATCCTTCAGCAACTTCCTCCGCTACAACGCGCTGCTGAAGGATCCCGCAAACGGCGACTTCACCCCCACCGAGCGGAGCCCCGCGCGGTACTACTTCCCCGCCGACCCGACCAAGACGCTGGGTGCCGTTCCCTACGCCGGAGACCCATCCGGCCCGGGGCTTCAAGGCTTCTGGTATACCAACCAGATCTTCGCGCCCGGCTCGGTCACCGATGCCAGCGGCGACGTGGTCATCACCGCCGGCGCGACCCTCACCTTCCAGCCCAACTCGCGCATCCGGTTCGCGACCACCGACTCCATGGCCGGCGGCCTCGACACGAACAAGGCGGAGCTGCGCGTCGAAGGGACGCTTGAGCTCGACGGCACCAACACCAACAAGGTCTCGGTTACCTCGTCTGCCGCCGTCCCGGCGCGTGGCGACTGGTATGGCATTGTCATCCCATCCAACGCGCTGGCCTTCAATGTAGGCCAGGTCGACATCGCCTACGCCAAGCGCGGCGTCTCGCTCTACGCCAACGACCATTCGGTCGTCGGCTGCACCATCCACGACAGCTCCGAGTATGGCGTCTACGTCGAGGGCGGCACGCCGAGCATCGAAGACTCCAACCTCTACAGCAACCAGGTTGGCCTCTTCATCACCTCGCCTAGCACGCCGGCGAGCGTCGATGTGCTCAACACCACCGTGTCGCGGAGCACCGCGCAGGGCGCCTATCTCAGCAACTCCACGCTCAACTGGATTGGCGGCGAGATCTACGACAACGGCAACGACGCCATCTACGGCTACAGCTCCTACTACGGCTCGGTCTACCTCGCGCTCGAGAGCGTCACCATCGCCAACAACGCCGGCGATGCCATCGATGTCGCCCGCTACCCCTCCAGTGGCTACAACTTCTACACCAGCGTCTACGAGGTCGCGATCACCAACAACACCGGCGCCGCCTACCGCGATAGCGGCAGCGCTGGCTACCCCGTCACCATGTCCTGCTCCTACTCCGACCTCTGGGGCAACACGGGCGGAAACAGCAGCTACGCCACCACCGGAACCTGCTTCTCCTACAACCCGCTCTACGCCGACATCACCAACCGCGACTACACCCCCACCAAGTACTCGCCGCTCCGCAAGCTGGGCTACGCGGGCGCCTTCGTCGGCTACCGCAACTGGGACAACAGCCGCATCGGACCCAACCTCGAAGGCTTCCTCTGGGAGCCCTTCACCTTCAGCGCCGGTACCACCTACACCATTCTCGGCGACATCATCGTGCCGAGCGGCAGTACCGTGACCTTCGAGGCCGGTGCCCGCCTCAACATCGCTGCGACGGACGACATGGGCGGCTCCTGGTCGCTCAACGGACAGGCCCCCAATTCCACCACGAAGGTGGAGTTCCACTTCGCGACCGGCTCCACGCAGGTCTTCCCCACGACGGGCACCCCTGTGCTCTTCACCCCTTCGGGCAGCAGCCCCTCGCCGGGCTACTGGGAGGGCTTCCGCTTCTACGACACCATCTCCAAGGTGCAGAAGGTTCGGCTCGATTTCGCGAACCTTCCGTTCCGCATCTTCGGCCCCCGTAGCCCCGTCATCGAAGACTCGGAGGCCCGTTACTTCAACTCGGCCGGTGTCACGGCGACCACGGTGACCAACGCCACCTACCCCGTCGACATCCTTACCACAGCCCTCATTGGTGACGGCGACGGCTACGGCCTCTCGCTCGACAACAGCTTCGGCCGCATCCGCAGCAGCTACATCACACACACCGGCTACGGCATCTACGACTACGCCTCGACCTTCGGCACAGCCTTCACGCTGTCGGCGGTCAACAACACCATCGTCCACACCAACTACGGCCTCTACTACGCCGTCTACCCGTCGAGCGGCTACAACCTGTCTGTCAACGCCTGGAACAACGTCTTCGCCGTCAACGCTGTCAACGCCGTCTACGATGGCAGCAGCTCGAGCTACCAAGCCACCGAGACGCTCCGATACAACAGCTTCTTCGGCGTCGCGACCAATCTCGGGACCTTCTCGACCAGTTCCAACAACATCACCACAGACCCCAAGGTCGAGGACGATGACTGGGCCCTCTACCCCCGCTGGTGGGACGGAGGCCTCTGGGCCGAATCACCCGCGATCAACGCAGGCAGCGCCTCCGCGCCCGGCCTGCCCACCAAAGACATCAACGGCCGCCTCCGCACCATCGGCACCACCCCCGACATCGGTGCCTGGGAGTTCGACCCCACGCTCAACCGAGAGCCCCGCGCCGACTCTGTGCAGCAGCTCACCGCCCGCATCGTGCCGCAGGGTGAGAGCTTCGTCCTCAACGGCTCCACCGCCTTCGACCCCGACGGCACGATCGCCAGCGCCTACTGGACCGTCAGCGACGGCACGGTGCTCCCCGGTCTCACCGTCAGCCACACCATCTCGACGCGCGGTGCGGCCTCGGCCTACCTCACCGTCGTCGATAACAACGGTGCCGAGGACCACGCGCTCGTCAACCTGACCGTCAACCCCCGCCCCATCGCCGATGCCGGTCCCGAGACCTACTCCGACGCAAACGGCGACGCGGCCCTCTTCGACGGCACCCAGTCCTGCGACCCCGATGAGGGCACCTGCCCCGCGGTCGGCGGCTCCACCCTCTGGAACGCGCTCACCTTCCGCTGGAACTTCGGCGACGGTACCGCCGAGGTCACCGGCACCGGCTCTACCTTTGCCTCGCCCCGCCACACCTACACCACGGGCGGCGACTACCTCGTCACCGTCACGGTCACCGACAACGAGGGGCTCTCGGCCAGCGACACCACCATCGCCCACGTCCT
>JBIIFW010000164.1:0-5707 GCA_044236985.1 Bradymonadia bacterium
AACGCGCAGGCCGAGGCTTGGGCTGCGAGCGCAGAGGCGGGGCGGGCAGTCTGGCAGGAGATTCGGTACCGCGGCGTTGCGGCGAGGAGCCCCGTTGGAAACGACGACACCTGGAAGGAGTTCGTCTTTGGCATGCTGTCCGAGGGCGAGGCGCTGCTTGACGACCTTCACATCGTCGAAGACCCGGACGGCACGCCGGTAGAGATGCTCGAGGGAGGTGACTTCGAGGCGCCGCTCACGGGCTGGCGGCTTATCGGAACGCATGGAGAGAGCCACCTGGATACGGACCCGGACGACGCGGGGAACGGCGTGCTGCGCATCATCGCGACCGGCTCGACCGAGCACATGCACAACCAGATTTCGGCCACGCTCTCGAACGGCCTCAGCGTTCAGAACGGTCGCACCTACGAGATCTCCTTCCGCGCCCGTTGGGTTTCGGGCAGCGCCAATCTGAACACCCGGCTCTACTTCAACCGGCTCGCGCAGACGACGCGGCTCGCTCGCCCGGCCATTGGAGGCTCGGCCGGCGGAGCGAACAGCCGCGCGGAGGAGAACATCGGGCCGACCTTTATGGGGCTCAGGGTCACGCCGGTTGTTCCCGCGCCGGAGGAGCCTGTCCGCGTGAGCATCGCTGCCGCAGACCCGGAGGGGGTGAACTCGGTCACGCTCTGGACCTCTGCCAACGGAGGCGCCGCAGCGCCAACGCCGATGGAGGCGCAGGGCGACGGACGGTACGAGGCAGTCCTGCGCGGCATGGCCGATGGCACGCTGGTGCAGTTCTGGGTCACGGCCGACGACGTACTGGGCGCAACCGCAGACTTCCCCGCCGCTGGACCCGATGCACGTGCACTCTTCGCGGTCGCCGCGCCGCTGGCACCGGCTCCGAATCACACCGTGCGGCTGCTCATGACGGCGGCCGACAGCGACGCCTTCGTCGCCTCCACGAATGTGATGAGCAATGCGCGGACGGGAGCCACTCTCATCTACGACGAGCGAGAGGCCTTCTTCGATGTGGGGGTTCGTGCGAAGGGCAGCGAGCGTGGTCGCCCGGAGCGCGCACGCCTCGGCTTCAACGTGGCCTTCGACCCGATGCAACAGCTCCGCGGCGTGCTGTCGAGCGTCTCGCTCGACCGCTCGCAGGGCGTCAACACAGGCCAGCGCGAGCTGCTGCTCGACATCGCGATGGCCAACGCGGGCTCGCTCGCAGCGGAGTACAACGATGCCGTTCGACTCATTGCGCCCCGCCCCGAACACTCGGGCACAGCGGGCCTGCAGACGGGGCGCTTCGGCGACCTGATGCTCGACAACCAGTTTGCGAACGGCTCTGACGGAACCGTCTTCGAGTACGAGCTCATCTACTATCCGACGACAACCGTGGACGGCACCCCGACCGGCGACAAGCTGCCGCTTCCCGACGATGTCGTCGGCACCAGCCTCACCTCGCTCGGCGACCGGGCCGACGACTACCGCTACAACTTCCTCATCAAGAACAACCGCGGGCGCGACGACTTCAGCGGCATCATCGCGATGGCGAAGGCCTTCGACCTGGCCGCGCCGCTCTTCGAGCCGGAGATTCGACGGGTCATCGACGTGGACCAGTGGCTCACCTCCTTCGCGCTCATGGCGCTCGCGGGAGCCGTGGACCAGTATGGCGACGGCTCGCAGCACAACGCGCAACTCTATCATCGTCCGTCCGACGGGCGCATGCTGCTCTTCCCCCACGACCTCGACTTCATCGTGACCCCCTACGGCTCGGTTGTGGCGAGCCGCGAGCTCTTCCGGCTCTTCGAGCTCCCGGGCACGCAGCGCGCCTACTACGTCAAGCTCCAGAACCTCATCGAGGATGTCTACAACGAGACCACGATGGCGCGCTCGACCGAACGCCTCGCCGCGCTGCTTCCGAACCAGCCCTTCGATGGCTACCTCGACTTCCTGATGGAGCGGGCAGACTTCGTGATGAACGATGCCTCGGATGGCATCCTCGCGACGGTCCCGATGCAGCCCTTTGCGATTACGACCAACGCTGGGGCCGACTTCACCTCCGCTGTCAGCACGGTCGTCCTCAAGGGTACCGGTTGGCTCGACGTGGCGGCCATCCGCCTCGCCGGCCGCACAACCCCGCTGCCTGTCACCTGGCTCGACAACGCCCACTGGCAGATCACGCTGACACTGCCCGCCAGGACTCAGACCCTGGTGCTGGAGGCCTCGAACCGGAACGGCGTGGTGGTCGGCGGCGACGCCATCACCGTCACGGTGACAGGGCCGTAGCGGCCTCTTCTGCTCCCTCATCTCCGATGGGAGGCCGGTTCATGCCGCGCCATTTCACTGCGACCTCCAACGTTGCAGTGTTGCGGCGGTGAGGTGTCGCAGCGGCCGGAAGATTCCCCATCTCGCGACGGGTAAATACCTATTGTTACTGAACTTTTTGTAGATTTCGATCCTTGACCGCTGCTCGGTAGCCCCCTACCTGTTCCTCCATGAAGACGCTCTGCCAGATCTGTTGTTGTCCTCCCGCGGCGGTCTTCCGTCTGCGCGAGGTGGCGAACGTCTGCTGACCGTTCCTCTCTCCCCAGACTCTCTGAAGCCCGCTGCCGTAACGGTCGCGGGCTTTGTTCTTTCTGAGGCACCCGCGACCCCCCTACCAAGGAGGTCCCTGTGCCCCTCGCCCCTCTCCGAAACATCTTGCTGCTGCTCGCACTCGCCTCTGCGATGGCGGGTTGCTCGAACCCGAAGTCGACGTCTGACCCCTCGCAGGAGGGCAGCGACGACGCATCGGAAACAGCCGACAGCGGCTCAGGCCTCGTGCCGGAGGCAGATACCTCCGAGGCCGATGCGAGCGCCGATGCAACGGCTGCGCCAGATACCGCCGACGCAGGCAGTGATGCGGGGAGCGGCAGCACACCGGTGTCTGCGCTCGGCGCGGTTCGCTCCGCGACCCGCTTCGAAGACAACGAGGCCGGCATTGTCACGGCCTCCACGGTTCGCCGCTGGATTGCGGAGGCCGAGAACGGCCCAGCGGAGGGCGACCTCATCATTCTGCAGTTTGGGCCTGCGGCCTTAGAGGGCGGCTTCCTGCCCTCCCCGCCCGGTGTTCGGACCTACGATGCGCCGAACCTCGCAACGCTCGTGCAGGAGCGCAGCAACGGGCTCTTCGCGGCCCAGATTGCGCCGGGCCGCGGGACCCGTCTGGACAGCTTCCTTCGGAACTTCGCCATCAACCCTACGACCGACCGCATCTTGATCGCGGCGGTTGAGCCGAGTGCGACGGCCCTCGCCGACCTCGCCCGCGTCTGGGTTTCGCTGCGTTACTGGGGAATCGCGCATGAGCGCATCGCCATCCTCGACGGCACGCTCACGGCCGGCTTCTCGGCGGAGGAGCTCTCGCATGCGCCGCTCGCGCCGCCGGCCGACGGCACCTGGCGGTTCCCGGAGCTTGCGACGCCACGCTTCGAGCTGCTGGCGACCATCGAAGATGTAATGGCGCAGCAGGACAGCGGCGGGCCGCTGCTCGACCTGCGGCCGCAGGCTGAGTTCGACGGCGCGGCAATCTCGGCAAGCGGCCACGACGACACCTGCCTGCTCGGCGCGCCGGCCTGCACGGCGGTACGGGGCGGGCGCATCCGCGGTGCAACCCGCCTGCCGCTCGAGGCAGTCGGCGACCCCGCGACGCTGCGCTGGCAGGGCCCCGAGGCAATCGATGCGGCGCTGCTCGAGGCGGGGCTGCCGCGGGATGCCGCCCCCATTCTCTACGACGCCGACGGAGGCGCGAGCGCCATCGCGACGCTCGGCCTCCTCGGCATCTCGGGGCGCGATGCGCGCTGGTATGCGGGCTCCTTCGTCGAGTGGAGCCTCCTCGCGTCGGACCACCCCTTGGCAGCGCTCCGCGCCCTTCCAGAGGGCAGCCCGTGGCGTCTGCCGGAGGAGCGCTTCGAAGCAGGCGGCCTCTTCGCCACGAGCGAGGCCGGCGCCCGACCGCTGGTCCTCGACCCTGCGGTCGCCTCCACCGGTCGCATCACCACAGAAGACCGGGCCTACCTGGCCAATCCGCCTGCCCTGCCGGCCGTCGGCGCCGGCGATGCCAACTGCTCCCGCTGAGCCCCCAACCCTTGTTCACCCCGCGTCCATCCGACGCACTTGTCACCAGGAGAATGTCATGAATCGAAGACTTTTCGCCCATCTCTCTCGAACGCTCACGCTCCTCGCCGCCATCTCCCTCGCAGCCTGCGGCAGCGATGAAGACAACGGCAACGACCCCGCCAACACCGAGGCCGACACCCAGACCGACAGCGGCTCGGGCAGCGGCGAGGCTGACACGGGAACCGAGGCTGACACGGGAACCGAGGCCGACACCGAGTCGGACACGGGAACCGAGGCCGACACCGAAGCCGACACGCAGGCCGATACCGAGGCCGACACCGAGACCGACAGCGGCTCGGGTTCTGGCGACACGAGCATCCCCGGACCCGACCCCCTCACCCGGGTGACGGTCGATGGTCTCACCAACGCCTCTGCCGACGACTACGCCCTCAACCGCTGGGGCCTCATCGAGGCCTCCACGCTGCAGACCTACGCGACCGGCTGGGCAACCGCAGACACCGCCGCGCCCGACGCAGCCGCCAACGGACGCCCCGCCAGCCTCAACGCCGATGCGCGGCTCATCGTCCTGCAGCTCAACGCAGCGGCCCGCGCGCCCGGCGAAGACTACATCCCCTCGTCGCCCGCGACCGGCGTCTATGTCTTCGAGATTGACGCCTTCCGCTTCAACGAGACGCGCGACACCGGCCTCATCTCGAACTCGGTCCGCTACCAGGCGAGCGGCCCCACGACCGACGACTGGCTCACACGCTACGGCATCGACCTGAGCCGCGACTTCGTGGTCTTCGCGGCCGGCGCCAACACCGGCACGACAGGCGCCTTCTTCCAGGACCTCGCGCGAGCCGTCTACTGGCTCTCCTACTGGGGCGCCGACCTCCGCCGCATCGCCATCCTCAACGGCACGATCGCGCAGAACTACACGGGCACGCTCGCGAGCAGCAAGCTGACGGAGGGTGCCATCTCCAACGACGGCTTCTCGGTCCGCGACCTCCGCACCGACCACTTCGCGCTCACCCTCCCGCTCGAAGACTTCCTCACCATCGTGGACAGCGAGCTGAACGCCACCGGCGTCGTCGAAGGCTACGACCGCCAGTTCATCATCGACGCCCGCCCCACCCCGCAGTTCCTCCGGACGGCCGGCAATGCCTCCTTCGTCGATACCCTCCCCGGCCAGTTCATCACGACGGCCTGGAACTCGACCGGCGCGCCGAGCAACGACGAGACGGGCAAGGCGAAGAACTACCTGCCCCTCGAGGGCCACGTGAAGGGAGCAGCCACCTTCCCCTGGGCCAACCTCCTGGTGGATACCGGCAGCAACAACTGGAAGTACAAGAGCCGCGCTGAGCTGGAGGCCCTCTTCTCCGCGGCGGGCTACACGCCGGAGGTTGCGGTCGACACCGTGCTCGTCTCGCAGTGCCGGACGAACTTCGAGGTGCAGGTGAACGGCTTCGCGGCCCGCGTCATCCTCGGCTACCCCACCGTCCACTTCGACGGGTCGCTCGTGGAGTACCTCTCGCTCGTCTCGAACCACCCCACCTCGGAGTTCAACCTGCTGCCGAGCGATCCAGCCTACGTCTATCGGACAGACCTCCCGGGCCGCACGCAGCACTAC
>JBIIFW010000019.1:0-19530 GCA_044236985.1 Bradymonadia bacterium
CCGCACCGTTCCGGGCAACAGGCCAATCTGCGCACGGGCCTCGGGCGTACGGTGCGAGGTGTTGTAGGGCAGGCTGACGAGCGTCTCGACGCCACCAAGCGAGGTGGCCGGCGTGGCCACCTTGAGGGCCTGAAGCAGGCGCTCCGCCCGCGCATCGCCGCCCGAAACCACAAAGCTGAGCATGGGTCCGCCCGCCGTCAGCGTCGCCTGCCAGCCCGGCTGAAGCGAGGGGTGAAAGACCTTCTCGATGCCCTGCTCTTGCAGCCAACCGACCAGCGCCGACGCCCGCTCGCAGCTCGCATCGGTCCGGACCACCGCGGTCTTGAGGCCGCGCCAGATAAGCGCTGCGGCGTGCGGGTCGAGGCAGCTTCCCAGGTGGACCATCGCATCCCAGGCGAGCCGCACCGGCTCGGCGGCGCCGGCTACCAAGCCGCCGTGGACATCGCTGTGGCCGGAGATCGACTTGGAGAGGCTCTCCACCACCAGGTCGGCGCCGAGCGCGAGCGGCCTGCAGAGGAGCGGGTTGGCGAAGGTGTTGTCGACCATAAGCCGCATGCCGAGGGCGCGGGCCTGCGCGGCCTGCGCCGCGATGGGTGAGACCTGCATGAGCGGGTTGGAGATGGTCTCGACCAGGAGCCAAGCCGGCTTTGCGAGCGATGCTGCAGCGGCGGCGATCGCCTCGGGGTTGGCCGTGTCGGCGAAGACCACCTCGCGCCCCATGCGGACGAGGAAGCGGACGAGGAAGGCGGTGGTGACGCCGTAGAGCTGGTTGGCAGCGACGATGCCGTCGCCGGGCGCGGTGTTGCCGATGAGCGCCGCCGACAGCGCGGCCATGCCGCTGGCGGTGCAGAGCCCATCCTCGGCGCCGTGCAGCGCGGCGAGCCGCTCCTCGAGCGCGCGCACCGTCGGGTTGCCCATGCGGGTGTAGAGATACTCTGTGCGGTAGTCGCCACGGTTCATCGCCGAGACGAGGGCCTCGTCCATGACGAAGGTGGTGGTCTGGTAGATGGGCAGCGCGACCGGCTGCTGCTGCCGAGGATCGACCCAGCGGGCCACAACGGCGGAGGCCGGGCGAGAATGAGCGTTGTCGTGCGCCATGTTGGGGGGCCTTGGTCGAGGGGATGCGGGTGGCACGATCCTAGGTCGGGAAGGTGTCGCGATTCAACGAGATCCGTTGCAATTTTGTCTTCGCGGACGCAGAAGGTCGGGCCGCATTGTCCGCGGAAAGTCAGGTAACGCTATGCCCTCCATTGAGTCCATCGTCGACAAGTTCTCCCGCAAGTCGCTGGAGCGGCGCTGGATGCCGCTGGGGTTTGTGGCGCTGCTGGTGCTACTGGCCATCGCGGGCATTGTGGTCCGTGGGGTGCAGGCCGACTTCTCGCCGCAGGCGCTCTTTGCCACCTTCGAGGATCAGGCTGCGGTCGATGCGGCCTTCACCAAGTCGTTCGGCAAGACAGACAATGTGATCGCCATCGTGATGGAGAGCGACGATGTGCTCTCCGACGACAACCTCCGCTGGCTCCACAGCGCCTCGCTTGCGCTCGAAGACAAGAGCTGGTGCGAGAAGGTGGAGAGCGTCACCCGCACCCCCATCCCGCGGCGGGCAGGCAATGAGGCTGACGGATTCGAGGTTCGCGTCGATAACCCGGTCGTGGGACCGACGGTCGAGCGCGAAGAGGCCGAGGCGCTCCGTGCGACAATCCGCGAATCGAAACTCTTCGACCGGCGGCTGGTCAGCGTGGGCGACAGCGCGGGCAAGCGGGATGTGGCGATGCTCGCCTTCTACATCGACCGCGAGCGGACGCAGGTGAAGGCCAACCGGCCGATCAACCAGGCCTTCAACGACTACCTTGCGGCACATCCGGCGCCTGCGGGTGCGACCGTGAAGGTGAGCGGCCTGCCCCACATCCGCGTCTGGGTCGTGGACCAGTTCTTTCACGACCAGACCCGCATCGTACCGCTCGCGATGCTCTTCTGCATCTTCTGCCTCTTCCTCACCTTCCGCTGGTGGGCTGCGGTCCTGTTCCCTGCCATGGCGGTCGGCATCTCCGTGCTGATCCTGGTCGGGACGATGGCCTGGGCTCAAGAGCCCTTCAACATCATCAACCAGATCCTGCCGGTGCTCCTCATCGTCGTTGGCGTCAACGACAGCATCCATGTGGTGAGCCGCTACATGGAGGAGCGAGCGACCACACAGACGAACCTAGTGGCCGGCCACCGGACCATGATGGCGGTCGTCGTCGCCTGCGGGCTCACCGCCATGACCTCGTCGGTCGGATTTGCGAGCAACATCTTCTCGCATACGGAGCTCCTGCGCAACTTCAGCATCGCGGCGGCAGCCGGCGCGCTGCTCACCTACATCATCACCGTCCTCTTCCTTCCGCCCACGCTGACGCTGGTCGCGCCGCCCTCGCCGAAGAGCCAAGAGAGCCGCAAGGATGGCATCACCGAGCGGGCTGTCGTCTGGCTCATGGGGATGTCCTACCGCAATCCACGGAAGGTGCTCCTCGGCACCGTGCTGCTGATGACGCCGGCCATCTATCTCTCGGGCTCGATCGTCGTCGATACGCGGCTCCGCGAGACCTTCCGCCCAGGCGACGAGGTCCTGCAGACCATCGAGCTGATGGAGAAGAAGCTCAACGGTTCGGTCCCCTTCGAACTCCACTTCACCAGCACAGAGAAGGGGCAGTTCGACGACCCCGATCTGCTCAATGCCATCGCCGGCCTCGAGGGCTGGATCGAGGCGCAGGAGGGCGCCATCAGCGCCACCTCCTACCAGGACTACCTGCACGAGACCTGGGTGGCCTACAGTGGCGACCCCTCCAGGCGGGATCAGCCCTTCAAGTCGCGCCAGCAGGTAGCCCAGCTCGCCTCGCTGCTCGAGGGCGGCACCATCAACCCGCTCGATGCCTTCGTCAACCTGAGCCGAACCGAGATGCGGGTGGCCATCGCGGTGGAGGATGTGGGCTCCAAGCGCTCCAACGAGCTGAGTGACCAGCTCACCGCAGAGGTCGCGCAGCGGCTGGCAAAGTGGCCCGCCGTCACGCTCCATCTGACGGGCGACGCCTACTCGGCAAGCCGCGGGCTGACCTCGCTGATCTCCGACCTCACCAATTCGCTCTTCTTCTCCACCGTCCTGATCTTCGGCTTCATGACGCTGCTCTTCCGGAGCCTCCGGATGGGGCTGATCAGCGCTCCGCCCAACATGCTGCCACTCATCTGGACGCTGGCCTACATGGCGCTGCAGGGCATCAACCTCAACACGACCTCGGTCATCATCTTCTCGATTGCCGTTGGTCTCGCCGTCGACGACACCATCCATGTGCTCGCGCGACTGCTTGAAGAGGCCCGCCAGGGCCACAGCAAAGAGGAGTGCGTGATGCGCACAGCGCGTGGCACCGGCCGTGCCATCCTCTCCGCCAGCCTCATGCTGGTGGGTGGCATGGCGGTACTCTTCGCCAGCTCGTTCGTCCCCGTCCGGCTCTTCGGCGAACTGATGACCGTGACGCTCAGCGGCTGCATCCTCGGCGACCTGATTCTCCTGCCTGCCCTGCTCGCCCTCTTCTGGACCCCCGATCCCAAGCACAAGACCTCGTCGCTGCTCGCCGACTGAGCCCCGCCTCGGAGCCCCCCATGCGCTATGCTCTCGCTCTCCTTCTTTTCGCTGGCTGCGGCGCCCGCCAAGCCACCACGCCCGACGCTGCGCCAACCTTGGTCGCCGAGCCCTCGCTCGACAACGGCCCAGGACCCGGCGAGGTGATCGCCTGCTTCCCGCCCGGTTTCTATGTCGGTGAAGACGAGCTGCTCGTAGAGCGCGTCGTTTCACTGCTCACCGGCCGGTTCGACTCGAGCGCGCAGGCCGCCATCACCCCCGACTACTTCGATATTCACCTCGCCATCTGCCCCATCTCGGCGCCGACGCTGGGCAGGCAGGTGCTCTATGTGGAACAGGCCCGGGCCGACAAACTGACCGAGCCCTACCGTCAACGGCTCTATGTCGTTGAAGGCGGTCAGCAGGGCGAGGTTGTTTCGCGCGTCTTCGAGTTCACCGACCCTGCCCCCTTCACCGGCTTCTGCGATCGGGCCGAGGCCGATCGGCCCGCCTACACCGATGGGCTCGCAGCAGAGAAGGTGGGCTGCGCGGTCCACCTGCGCGAGATGACCTACAACAGCGACGAGCAGCGCGGCGGCGAGCGGAGCATGGGCTTTGGCGGCGGTACCGAGGGTGACGGCTGCCCGAGTTCGCTCCGGGGCGCAACCTACGCCACCTCGACGGTGGTGCTGACGGCCGCCGGGATGCAGTCGTGGGACCAGGGCTTCGACGCCGCCGGCACGCAGGTCTGGGGCGCGACCGCCGGCCCCTACCAGTTTCTGCGGACCGGGCTCCCGAAAGATCTCTGACCCTGCGATGGGCCGGCCCCTACCAGTTTCTGCGGACCGGGCTCCCGAAAGATCTCTGACCCTGCCATTTGGGGGTCGACGGGCCGCTCCTGATCCGTAGTATCGGAGCCCCTCATCAGGAAGCCGACGCCACCATGGGCATGTACTCCGACGCCATCATCCACGAGATCCGCAGCCGCGCCGCGATCGACCAGGTCATCGGCGAGTCGGTTCGACTCGAACGGCGCGGAAACCGGCTGCTCGGGCTCTGCCCCTTTCACAGCGAGAAGAGCCCGTCGTTCAATGTGAACCCGGAGATCGGGCGGTATCACTGTTTCGGCTGTCAGGCCTCCGGCGATGTCTTCTCCTTTCTGCAGAAGCGGGACGGACTGAGCTTTCTCGAGGCCATCGAGAAGCTTGCCGGCCAGACCGGCGTGCAGCTTCCGGCCCGCGAGAGCAATGCCCGCAGCGACATCGCGCAGGCCGACAAGGAGCGCTACTTCCGGGCGACCCAGTTCGCGGCCCAGTTCTACGCCGACAACCTGCTCTCGGGGCGCTACCCGGAGGCCACCGCCTACATCGCCCGACGCGGTGTTCCGCTCGAGACGGTCCGCGCCTTCGGGCTGGGCTACGCGCCGAGCGAATGGTCCACGCTGGTGGACGCGGCGGCCGCCAAGCGGGTGCCGGTTGCCGACCTGGAGTACGCTGGGCTGGCCAAGCCGCGCGAGCGGGGCGGTGGCCACTTCGACATGTTCCGCAACCGGCTCATGTTCCCCGTGCGTGACCTCTCCAAGCGGGTGGTCGCCTTCTCGGGGCGGGCGCTCTCGTCCGAAGAGAAGGCCAAGTATATCAACTCGCCAGAGACGCCCTTCTACAAGAAGGCCAAGGAGCTCTTCGGTATCGACCTCGCGCAGGGCCCCATCAAGGCGGCGCAGCGTGCGATCCTGGTCGAAGGGAACTTTGATGTGGTCTCGCTGCATGCCCATGGCGTCTCGCAGGCCGTTGCGCCGCTCGGCACCGCGCTGACCCTCGATCAGGTGCGGCTGCTGCGCCGCTTCACCAAGTCTGTCGTCCTCTTCTTTGATGGCGACAAGGCGGGCCGCACCGCCGCCCGCAAATCGCTCGATATCCTGCTCGAGGCCGACTTCCCCGAGATCCTCTTCGCCCAGCTCCCCGACGGCGCCGACCCCGACGACATCGCTCGAAGAGGCGGTGCCGAGGCTGTGCAGGCGCTCGTTCAGCAGGCAAAGCCGCTGCTCGACCTGCTCATCGAGGAGCTCATCCTGCCGGCCACCGGAAGCGCCACGCCGAGCGCCAAGGCGGCCGCGGTGTCGGAGCTCGCGCCGCTCATGGCCAAGATCAAGGACACGACGCTGCTCGAGGCCTGGATTCAGGAGATCTCCCGCCGCACCGGCCTGAGTGCCGGCGAGCTCGCGCGCCGCTTTCGCCCCGGCGCAACCGCGACGGGGTACGGTTCAACGCCGTCGGCGCGCCCTGCGGCACGCCCACCCTTCGTGCCGCCACCTGCGGTAAACGAGGCCGGTTCGACGCCCTACGACGATGCCCCCTTCGGTGATGCCCCCTTCGACGATGGCCCGCTGCCGGCCGGTCCCGAAGCAGAGGTGGCGCTCACGCCGCTGAACCCCATGGAGACAGAGCTCATCGTGTTGCTGCATCGCCGCGCGGCGCTTCTGCTGCCCTTCCTGCATACCCGTACCGACCTCTGCCTGCAGCAGCGCGAGGTGGCTGAGTGGGCCCGCGCGGTTGCTGCGGCCCACCAGGAGAATGGGCCCTCGCTCAGCCGCGCCTTTGAGATGCTCGAAGAGGGGCCGCTGAAGAGCGTCATCGGCCGCGCCCTCATGCTTGCGGGGCCGCTCTACGAAGAGAAGATTCAGACCGCCTTCCACGCTGTGTCGCTGAAGATCCGGCGGGCCTGGGTTGTGACAACGCGGGCGCGGCTGATTGACGAACTCCAGGCCGCCAGCAAGCGGGGCGACGATGACGGAGCCTTTGTGCTCCTCAACCAGCTACAGCGGCTCAATGAGTTCGAGCGGGATGCGCGGTAGACAAAGGAGCGGACAGGAGGCAACGCAGTTCGCAAAAGATTGAATTGCGTGCGGTTTGCGGTATGCGCAGCCCTCGGTCGTAGCCACGACCTCTGGTCTTCTCTCGACGCGCTCCGACGCGAAAGCCCATGTCTGATCAGCCCCACGACCCGAACGCCAGCGAAGCCACCGGACTCTACGACAAACTGACCGTCGGGAGCACGCTGGGTGGCTACACGCTTTTGGAGCAGCTCTCCTGCGAGGGGCTTGAGCAGGTCTGGCGGGCAAAGGAGTCGAGCACCACAACCACCGATCGCCCGCTTCGGCTGACCATTGTGCATGCGGCGGCTCACGGCTCCCACGAGGCGCTCGCCTCCTTCCGCGGCCGCGCCACGGCGCTCGCTCGTCTCCGCAACCACTACATCGATCGCTCCTTCGAACCGCAGCTGGTCTCCGGCATGGATGTTGTGGTCTCGAACGTCAGCACCGGCGTCTCGCTCGAGCACTGGCTCTCGGAGCATGTCGAGCTGATGCCGGTCGAGCGGAGCCGCGACCTCTTTCTTCAGCTCTGCGACGCGCTCGCCGCCGCCGCCGAACTTCCGGCACCCTACGGCCCGCTCGAGCATCGGCAGCTCCGGCCCGAACACCTCCTGGTCGTCGAGGCAGGCGGCCAGCCCGAGCTCCGCGTCTGCGGCTTCGGCCTCGCCGCCGACACGGCCGGCATCGCCTGGCGCCCCGAAGACCACGCGACCGATGCCGAGGCCTACCTGGCGCCAGAACAGACAGCCGGCATCCCCGTCGCGGTCACGCAGCAGACCGTCGTCTTCAGCCTCGCGGTCATCGCCATCGAGCTCCTCACCCTCCGCATGCGTCCGGCGCTTGGCCGCTGCTGGTGGGAGCTCTCGTCCGACAGCGACGACACCACGGTGGCTGCCCTCGCCGAACTCCGCTCGGTGGTCCCGCTCCCTGTCCTCAAGGTGCTGTCGGGCGCCATGCTGCGCGCCCCCGAAGCCCGCTACGACTCCATCCGCACCTTCGCCGCCGCCTTCGACCAGGCCTGGCCCGAGCCCCGCCTCCCCCGCCTGCAGCAGGCCCAAGCCGAGGCAACCGCCGCCGCCCGCGCCACCGCCCGCCCCAAGCCGCCGGCACCGGCGAAGCAGGCCCCCGCACCCGCGCGATCCAACCGTGTCGCCGGTGCCGTCGGAGCCCTCGTACTGGCCGCCGCGGCCGCCTTCTTTGCGCTCCGTCCCACCGATGAACCCGCGGCGACGCCAGGCGAGGGCTCCGCCGCTGCTGCGGCCGCGCCCACCGCCGACAAGCCCACCCCACCACCTGTCGCGGCCGCAGCCGGCGGCTCTGGGGCGGTGGTGGCTGCGGGCTCGGGAAGCGGCGCGGCGGGCGCAGCACCCGAAGGCTCCGCTGCGGCACCCGTCGCCGCGACGCTGCTACCCATGGTCAACCGGGAGTTGGGGCAGCCCTGCGAGCAGTCAACGCAGTGCGCCTCCAGCCTCTGCTCCAACAAGCACTGTGCGCCCGAGGGGTTCGCCTACATCCCTGCCGGCTCCTTCACCCGCGGCACACCCACCTCGGAGCTGGGCCACAAGAGCAACGAGTGGCAGACGGAGGTGGTCATCGAGAGCCCCTTCTTCCTCCAGATGGCGGAGGTCTCGCAGCGGGACTGGAAGGCGGTCATGGAGAGCAACCCCTCCAAGTTCACCGCCTGTGGCGATGGCTGCCCGGTAGACAGCCTCTCCTGGTGGGAGGGTGCCGCCTACCTCAACGCCCGCTCCGAGAAGGAGCAGCTCACCGCCTGCTACCAGCTCGACGGCTGCACGGGCGACGCGAAGCAGGCAGGCGGCGGCAAGGCCTTCGCCTGCCAGAGCGCCACGCTGCGCGACGACTGCACCGGCTACCGCTACCCGACCGAGGTGGAGTGGGAGTATGCCGCCCGGGCCGGCTCAACGGGGGCAACCTATCGGGGCAACATCCGGCTCGACTCCACCCGCGGCTTTGTCTGTGGCCCGGAATCGGCGCTCGACGGTATCGCCGTCTGGTACTGCGGTGCGGAGGCCCGCTTCGAGAGCGGCGTCTCGGGCGCAGGTCACCAGGGCCCTGCCAAGATTGGTCCGGCGCGCGCCCGAAGCCGAACCCCGAACCCCTGGGGCCTTTACGACATGCTCGGCAATGTGGCTGAGTGGACCGATTCGGCCTACATCAACAGCCCATCGGAGCCGTTGCCGAAGACGGCGGGGATTGTGGAGAGTCGCGTGGTCCGGGGAGGCAGCTGGAGCGACCCGCCCCTGGCGCTTCGGGCGGGGGCGCGCGCCCAGATCGAGGCCACGACGAGCTCCCCGCAGCGAGGGTTCCGTACTGCCAGAAGATTGACGATCCCCGCCACGGCAAAAAACGATCGGCCCCATTGACCGTCCAAGATCGCCTCTCTACACCGCCGCTCGCAGGATAAAAACTGCAGACTTGAGGGCGTTTCGGTCTGGCAAGGAGCGACATGGCGGTCCCGGTAAATCGCAAGGAGATCGAGCAGATCATCCTCGCTGGGAGAGAGCGGGGCTTCGTTACCTGGGACCAACTCAACGAGGCCTTCCCCGCCGGCGCCGTCGATACGGAAGAGATGGATGACGTGCTCATCCTGCTCGAGCAGCTCTCCATCGCGGTAGGCGACGGACCTCACGAGAGCAGGTCGAAGCGGACGGCGCCCAAAGGGCCCCTGTTCAACACCTCGGCCCGTCCGATGGATGTGCGTGCCCCCTCGGAGACGGGCGGTTCGCCGGTCGAGGGCAACGACGAGAACGACGACGAGCCGGTGGAGATTGCCGGCCTGCGCGGTGGCGACCGGGGTTCGACAGCCAGCAAGGACGAGGAGGTCGATATCGACTCCTTCGCCCGCGGCAGCGACCCTGTTCGGATGTACCTGCGCAAGATGAGCACGGTGCCACTGCTCACCCGCGAGGGCGAGGTGGTGCTGGCGAAGCGGATCGAAGAGGGCGAGGAGATGGTCATCGCGGCCATCATGAGCTCGCCCATCGGCGTGCGCGAGGTTGCCAGCATCGGCGACCACATCAAGCGCGGCCGTCTGAAGTACAAGGATGTTTACCGCGAGCCCACCTTTGTGGAGGGGGTCGAACCGCCCTCCTACGACCAGGTGCATGCGGAGTCAGTTGGCCATATTGAGGATGTACGTCGGCTCGAGCTTGAGCTCCGCCGCGTCAGCCGCGAGCTGCGCACTGGCCAGCACGAGCCGCGGCGCAAGCAGCAGCTCCGCGACCAGGTACGGGCCCACAAGTCGCGTATCTATGATGCGATGCAGCGGGTGCGGCTCCACCCCCGCCAGCTCGAGCGCATCATCGAGCGCATCCGTAAGTCGATGCACCGGGTAGAGACAGCGGGCCGCGAGCTGCAGCAGGCGGAGCGCTCCTGCAGGCTCACCTACAAGCAGGTCCGCGAACTGGCAGAGACGCTCCGGCGCACGCCCAACAAGGGGCTCCGTCAGCTTGAGGCGGTCCGGCTCACCCGTGAGCGGCTGCTCGCGGTCGAAGAGAAGATGATCGCCTCCAAGCGGCAGCTGCGTGCGGTGGAGGTCGAGTACGGCCTCAACCTCGACAGCCTCTACATCACCTGGCAGGCCATCTCGGTTGGCCAGCGCAACGCCGAGAAGGCGAAGAGCGACCTGGTCGAGGCCAACCTCCGGCTCGTCGTCTCGATCGCCAAGAAGTACACCAATCGCGGGCTGCAGTTCCTCGACCTGATTCAGGAGGGCAACATCGGCCTGATGAAGGCGGTCGACAAGTTCGAGTACCGGCGCGGCTACAAGTTCTCCACCTACGCCACCTGGTGGATCCGTCAGGCCATCACCCGCGCGATCGCCGACCAGGCTCGGACCATCCGGATCCCGGTCCACATGATCGAGACGATCAACAAGCTCATCCGCACCGAGCGCCAGCTCACGCAGGAGCTTTCGCGTCCGCCCTCGCCGGAAGAGATCGCCATCAAGATGGATCTGTCGGTGGACAAGGTCCGCAAGGTGCTCCGCATCGCCAAAGAGCCCATCAGCCTCGAGACGCCGATTGGCGAGGAAGAGGATTCGCTGCTGGGCGACTTTATCGAAGACAAGAACGCGATCTCGCCGGCCGAGGCCACGGTCAACAAGAACCTCGACGCGACGACGCGCAAGGTGCTGTCGACGCTCACGCCCCGCGAAGAGAAGGTGCTGCGCATGCGATTCGGCATCGGCGAGCGCTCGGATCACACGCTGGAGGAGGTCGGTCAGGACTTCGACGTCACGCGCGAGCGCATCCGTCAGATTGAGGCCAAGGCGCTGCGCAAGCTCCGCCACCCCACCCGTGCGAAGCTGCTCAAGCCCTTTGTGGATGAATGACCCTTATCTTGCGTGTATTCTTTGATTTTGACGCACGAGTCGTTTAGCAGAGCGGCCCTCTGGCAGCTGCCGACATTCGGGCCCATAGCTCAGCGGTCAGAGCTGGCGGCTCATAACCGCTTGGTCCCTGGTTCGAACCCAGGTGGGCCTACTCGTTTCGAAACCTTACCCCCAGTTCTCTTGGTCCTCTCCCTCTTCGCGGCTCTGAGCCACCCCTACGACGCCTACTCGGCGCTCCGCAGCGGCTCGCCCAACCAGAGGACCTCTCCAGAACAGCGCCGCAACTGCGGCGAGGGTCCCCGTTTTGTCTTCTCCTTGCTCCTTCTTCGTGCCGACCGATCCTAGAGGTGTGCCTTGCAAAAAGAGTTGATGCTCCTCCGCCAGCTCCAAGAGTTCGATCTTCAAATCCAGGCGATAAACAGCCGCGCTGAAGAGATGCGTGAAGACCTCGAGGAGCTCAACCAGCTCCACGACGGCCTCAACGACTCGCTCCTGACGCAGAAGAAGCAGCTCTTCGACACCCGCACGATGATGAAGGAGAAGGAGGATCTGCTCGCCAACAACGAAGAGCGGCACAACCTCTCCAAGTCGCGCCTCAACCAGGTCTCCAACACCCGCGAGTACAACGCGCTCGAGAAGGAGATGGAGACCATCCGCAAGATGAATGGCCTGCTCGAAGAGGAGCGCGAGTCGCTCCGCGAGGCCATTGAGGGCTCCGAGTCCGACGTCGCCGACAAGGAGGGCAAGGTCGCCCACCTCAAGTCGCAGATCGACGAGGCCCTCTCCATCATGGAGCACGAGGCTGCGACCGCCGGCGCAAAGACCGACAAGCTCTCGACTGAGCGGCTCACGGTCCGCAACCAGATCGAGAAGACCCTGGTTCGCCGCTACGAGTTCATCGCCGGCCGCCGCCCCGGCAAGGCTGTCGTTGCCGCCCACCAGGGCATGTGCACCGGCTGCAACATGATGCTGCCCCCGCAGCTCTACAACGAGCTCCAGCTCGACCTGAAGATCCTGCAGTGCACCACCTGCCAGCGCATTCTCTTCTACGAGTCCGAGGAGGACCGAGCCCGCAACAACGCGGGCTAGTGCCTCCCCGCCCGATTGGGATGGGTGCGTGACCGCTGGCCAAAAGCTGGAGGAAAGTCCGGGCTCCACAGGGTAGGATGGTCGCTAACGGCGACCGAGGGTAACCTCAGGGAAAGTGCAACAGAAAACAGACCGCCGCTCGGCTCTCCGCAAGGGGGGTAGCGGTAAGGGTGAAAAGGTGGGGTAAGAGCCCACCGGCCGATGGGTGACCAAAGGCGCACGGTAAACCCCATCCGGAGCAAGATCAGATAGAGACCAATCAGGGAAACCTGGACGGGCGTCCCGCTCGGTGGCCTCGGGTTGATCGCACGAGACCATGAGCAATCATGGCCCTAGAAGAATGGTCACGACCCGCTCACGCGGGAACAGAACCCGGCTTACATCCCATCCCAATCGGGCACCCTCGTTTCTCATGCCCCACGACGAAGCACAGGCCATCCAGGAGCTGCTCAGCAGCTACGCCGGGCTCTTCGGCTTCTTCGAGGCTGAAGGAGAGGAGCTTGTCATCGTGGGCGGCGCGGTGCGCGACCTCATCGCCGCGGCTGCGCTGCCGGCCAAGCTCGACGTGGACTTCGCCACCTCGGCGCTGCCCGAGAAGACCGTCGCGATCCTCAAGAAGAACAAGCTCCGCTTCTTCACCACGGGCATCCGCTTCGGCACCATCTCGACCATCCACGCCGCTTCGGGCCGGATGCTCGAGCTGACCACCTATCGGCCCGACGAGAGCTACACCACGGGCAGCCGCAAGCCTGAGGTCACCTTCGGCACCTCGCTCGAGGCCGACCTCATCCGCCGCGACCTCTCGATCAACGCGATGGCACTCCGCAGCGACGGCTCCATCGTCGACCTCTTCGGCGGTCGCGAGGCCATCGCCGCGCGCAAGCTCGAGGTGCCGGGCGGCGGCCTCGAGCGCACCCGGATCATCCTCCGCGACGACCCGCTCCGCATCCTCCGCATCGCCCGCTTTGCGGCCCGTCTCGACTACCGCGCCACCGACGACACCACCACGGCGGCGACCGAGTGCGCGCCCTGGCTGCAGTCCATCTCGCACGAGCGCTGGAAGGCCGAACTCGACAAGCTCCTCATTGCGCCCCACCCGGCTGCAGGGCTGCGCTGGCTGCAGGAGACCGGCGCGCTGCGCGAGGTGCTGCCCGAGGCGCTTCCACTGCTCGAGAGCGACGGCTTTGACGGCTGGTGCGAGGCGCTGCAGCAGCTCCCGACAGAGCCCCATCACCTGCGCTGGAGCTGGCTCCTGCTCAGTGCGGCGATTGCGGGCGGAGCAGTTGCGGACGCAAACAGCTGGCCCGAGGTGGCGGCGCGGCAGCAGACGGTGTCGGCGCTCGCAGAGCGGCTCAAGTGGAGCAACGAGGAGCGGCTCGTCGTGAGCGAGCTCATCGCCCTCCCCTTCGGTCCTGCCCAGCTGGAGGGCCTCTCGGAGCTCGAGCTTCGGCGCTGGGTTGCCCGCACCGAGCCGCGCGTTTTCGACCAGTGTGCCCTGCTCTCAGCGCTCACACATATGAGCAGAAACAACGCCACGATGGCCCCGTTCTTCGCCCGGGTGGAGGCGCTCTCGGGCGATGCAACGCCGGTGCCGGCGCTGCCGGCCGGCTTCGGAAAGGTGCTGATGACGTCGCTTGCGCTGCTGCCCGGACCGGCCGTCGGGCAGGCGGTCGAGGCGGTGAAGCAGGCCATCATCGACGGCCGGATCGCCAACCGGGGAAGCGCGGAAGACTACCTCGCCTGGCTCCGCAGCCGGGCCGAAACGGACGCCTAGCGGAGCCCGCTCCAGGGCGGCGCGAGCGCGCCCGTCGGCTCCACAAACCAGGCAGCGCCGCGACTCGTCGTGACGGCCGTTGCCTGGCCCGCCGCAATCACTGCTGCGCGCGCGGCGGTCCATGCTTGGAGGCGGGCGAGCTGCTCGGCGCGGGCCTCTGCGCTCCGCTGATAGGCGAAGCGGAGCGTCACCGCGCCGCTCCGCACCTCGTCGGCGCGGCTATCGAAGAGCACTGCCTCGAGGTCGGCACCGTTGCTCGGATGGACGCGCAAGATGGGGAGCCACGGACGCCCCTTCTCGTCGGACAGACCGGCGATGGCGCGCAGCGTCTGCGTCTGTGTTGAGGCGCCCGCGTAGGCGGGGAGCGATGCGACGAGCGCGGCTGCTTCCGGTAGCCCCTGCGCGGGCGAGAGGGTCCGCACCTGGGCCACGCCGCCCCGGTCGAGCACCCAGTCGAGCGCGGCACCCACGAGCGCCTGTTGCGCGCCGCTACCGCGCGCGGCGGGCGCCACGGTGAGCGCGATGAAGTGCCAGTAGCCGCCGATGGGCCAGCCCAGCTCGTCGAGCCAGCGCGGCGAGAGCTCCGTCGCACGGTCGAAGAGATCATCGAAGCGGCTGACAGGCTCCGGCTGCCAGACTCCCACGATCACGCCGAGCAGCAGGTCGGCCTCGTCGCGCTGGGCGATGACCACCATGGGATGGGGGCCGTCGGCGGTCAAAAATGCACGCCAGCGCCAGACACCCGCTGCACGCCAGTCGGCGTCGCAGAGCGCATCAAAGGCCGCCGCGAAGGCCGGCTGCCGATCGAAGTCCGATGCCCGATAGACCGAGAAGCCGGCGCCCAGCATCAGCCCTCGTTTGGCACGAGCACAAGCCGGCCGCGGAGGCCGCCGGCCCGAATCGCCTGATGCGCCTGCTCCGCCTCTTCGAGCGGCAGCGTGCGCTCCACATTCGACGACAGCGGCCGCTCGCGATGCAGCGCCAACACGCCCCGCATGTCGGCCGCGGTGGCGCCGCTGCTGCCCACCAGCTTGATGCTCGAGACGATCAGGAAGCCCAGGTTGAGGCTCACCGACTCCTGCACCACATTGCCGATGACCGTCATGCCGCCACCCACGCGCAACGACCGCATCGTGGCGTTGAAGGTGGGCTGCCCAACGCAGTCGAGCGCCACGTCTGCTCGCCAGGCGCCGAGCTGTTTGTGGAAGCTGCCACCCGCATCGACGATGACCCGGTGGGCGCCAAGCCCCGTCACAAAGGCCACATGCTCCGCGCTCCGCACCACCGCCACCACCTCGGCGCCCATCCGCAGACCGAGCTGCACCGCGGCCGCGCCAACGCCACCGTTCGCACCCGTGACCAGCAGCCGCGTTCCGGGCCCGATCGGCGCATGGTGCATCAGCCCCCGATAGGCGGTCCCAAAGGTGCAGTGCAGCACTGCCGCGAGAGACGGCTCGAGGTCGTCGGGCAGCGCGTAGAGGCCGAGCTCCGGCGAGACCACATGGGTGGCGTAACCGCCATCGGCCATCAGCCCGAAGACCCAGGCCGCCGCATCGCACTGCGAGGTCTGACCCGCCTTGCAGGCCACGCAGGTTCCGCAGGAGTCGCGGTGCATCGTGCCGACGCGGTCGCCCAGCTTCCAGGCCGTTACGCCCTCACCTACCGCGATGATGCGGCCAACCGTCTCGTGCCCCGGCGTCACCGGCAGCGCCACAAAGGGGAAACGACCAGACCGATCGATGAGGTCGCGGAAGCAGACGCCACAGGCCTCCACCTTCACCAGCACCTTGCCGGGCCCCGGATCGGCGGGCGGCTCAAAGGACTCCACATGCAGCGGCGTGTCGAACCCCAGCGCCTCCATTCTGACCCGCTTTCCCATGACGATCTCCCAGTCTGTTGTGCGGCCGCCAACCTACGATCTCGTCGCACGCGGCGCCACACAAAACCCCCGCACCGAGCGCACCCGTTGCCGCCTGCACGGAGCCAGACTAGACCGCCCGCATCGCCCGCACCGGAGATGCCCATGTCCACGCTTGATGTCCGCATCCGAAACGCCACGGTCATGCTCCCCTCCGGGCCCGCCCACTGCACCGTGGGCATCGCAGGCGGCAAGCTCCTGCTCGACCCGCCAGACACGCTCGCAGCGGAGCGCGAGATCGACGCCACCGGCCTCACCCTGATGCCCGGCGTCATCGATGCCCACCTCCACTTCCGAGACCCCGGCTTTCCGCACAAAGAGGACCTCTTCACCGGTCCGCTTGCGGCTGTCACCGGTGGCGTGACCTCCTTCTTCGAGATGCCCAACACCTCGCCCGCGACCATCTCGCAGGCTCGTCTGGCCGAGAAGCTGGCGATCGCCTCGCACAAGAGCCTCGCGAACTACGGCTTCTACTTGGGCGCCACCTCCGACGCCGCCGGCGCGCCCGGCAACCTGCCCGATCTCGCCACGCTTCGACGGAGCCCGGGCATCAAGATCTTCATCGGCTCCAGCACCGGAGATCTGCTGGTGGACGACCAGGCGGCGCTCGAGCGGATCTTCGCTGAGACCTCCGCGCCCATCTGCGCCCACTGCGAAGACGAGGCCACCATCCTCGCTAACCGCGAAGCGATCGGCGCCATCACGAGCGTCGCAGACCACTCACGGATTCGCGACGTGCGCGCCGCGGTCCGCTCCACCTGGCGCACGCTCGAGCTCACGCTGCGCAGCCGCCACCGCTTCCACCTGCTCCACGTCTCGACCGCCGCAGAGGCTGTGCTGCTCGCCCGCTTCTTCCTCACCGGAACGCTTGTGAGCCGCGAGGTGGCAGAGGCGCTGGCCAACACCCCCGCGAGCGAGCACCTCCGTGAGCTCGAGGCCATTCCCTTCGGCGGCGCGCTCGCCTTCGCGCGCGACCCCGCGACCGCTGCAGACGACCCGCGCCACCTGCTCTCTGCAGAGGCCTGCCCCCACCACTTCCTGCTCTCCACCGACGACTACGAACGGCTCGGCACCCTCGTGCAGATGAACCCGCCGGTGAAGTCGGCCGACGATGCCCGCGCGATCTGGGCCGGTTTGAAGGCCGGCGCGCTGCAGATGGGGGCCACCGACCACGCCCCGCACACGCCCAAAGAGAAGGCGGCCACCTACCCTGCTTCGCCCTCCGGTATGCCCGCCGTGGCCCACCTGCTCGGCCTCTTCACCGAGCGGGCACTCGCAGAGGGACTGCCCTTCCATGAGGTGGTCCGTTGGCTCTGCGACCGGCCCGCACGCATCTGGGGCATCGCAGGCAAGGGGCGGATCGAAGAGGGCTTCGACGCAGACCTCGTGCTCCTCGACCCCGAGGCGCCGCACCGGCTGAGCGAGGGCTTCCGCTACCACTGCGGCACGAATCCCTGGGAGGGGATGCCGATGCGCGGCGCCATCGAGGCGGTCTTCGTGAACGGCAACCAGGTCTCGGATGGCCGTCCCGCTGCAATCGCGGAGGCCATGCAGCTCCCGCGCGGTCGCGAGGTCACCTTCCTTGAGCCACGCCCCTCGCCCTGGGCCGCGGGGAGCGAGTCGTGAACAGCTTCGGCACCCTCTTTCGGCTCACCTCGTGGGGCGAGTCGCACGGGCCGGCCATCGGCGGCGTCATCGACGGCTGCCCCGCCGGTCTGGCACTCGATGAGGCGGCGATCGCTGCGCAGCTCGCTCGCCGACGCACCGCGCAGAGCCTGCTCACCTCGTCGCGCCGCGAATCCGACGCCGTCCGCCTCCTCTCCGGCCTCTACGAGGGGCGCACCACCGGCACACCGATCGCATTCGAGGTGGCCAACGAGGATGCCAAGAGCGAGCACTATGCGCCGCTGGCTGGCCTTTACCGACCTTCACACGCCGACTTCACCTACGAGGCCAAGTTCGGCCACCGCGACCCGCGCGGCGGCGGACGGGCCAGCGCCCGCGAGACGGTGGCCCGCGTGGTCGCCGGCACCATCGCGGAGCAGCTCCTACGCGAGCAGTTCGGCGTGGAGGTCGTCGCCTGGGTGAGCAGCGTCGCGAAGATCAGCAGCAGCGTCGATGCAGACAGCGTGACCCGCGCAGAGGTCGACCGCTCCGCTGTGCGCTGCCCCGACGCCACCGCCGCCGCCGCAATGGAGGCCGAGATCCTCGCGGCGCGCAGCGAAGGCGACACGGTTGGCGGCACCATCAGCTGCGTGGCGCGGGGCCTCCCCGCCGGCTGGGGCGAGCCGGTCTTCGGCAAGCTCGAGGCCGAGCTCGCACGGGCGATGCTCTCGCTGCCGGCCTGCAAAGGGTTCGAGTCGGGCAGCGGCTTCGATGGCGCCCGCATGCGGGGCTCGGCGCACAACGACCCCTTCGTCCGCGACGGCGACCGGATCACCACCGCGACCAACCATGCTGGCGGCATCCAGGGCGGCATCAGCAACGGCGCCCCGGTGCTCTTCCGCGCCGCCTTCAAGCCGGTCGCCACCCACTTCCAGCCGCAGCAGACCGTCACCCGCGCCGGCGAGCCCACCACCTTCACCGCCTCGGGGCGCCACGATCCCTGCGTGGTGCCACGCGCCGTCCCCATGGTCGAGGCCATGGCGGCCCTCACATTGCTCGACGCAGCGCTCCTCCACCGGGCCCGCTCCGGCCGCTGACAACGGGCAGGAACCGGCCACGGCAGGCGCCGAAACCGAGCCGATTCCAAACCGAATGAACGCTCATTCAGCGTTGACCCCACCCCCCGCTTCGGCTAGTTGCGCGGCAGGTTTTCTGCTCGGATTTTCATGCGCGACAAGAACCCAGAAAAGCGCGTCCGCATCCTCGACGCAGCCCTCAAAATCTTCGCGAGCCGCGGCTTCTACAACGCCAAGGTCTCCGAGGTCGCCAAAGAGGCCGGCGTCGCCGACGGCACCATCTACCTCTACTTCGAGAGCAAAGACGCCCTCCTCATCGCGCTGTTCGAAGACCGCATGCAGCGGATCATTGCCCGCGCCAACGACGAGCTCGCACGCTCCGAGGGCACCGTCCTCGACAAGATCCGGCAGGCCATCGCCCTCCACCTGAGCCTCGTCCTCGACGACCCCGACCTCGCCGAGTTCATCACCGTCGAGCTCCGCCAGTCGGGCAAGTTCGTCAAAGAGTACGACAACCCCAAGTTCACGGAATATCTCCGCATCTTCCGCGATCTCATCCTCGCCGGCCAGGAGCAGGGGCTCATCCGACGCACCGTCGATGCCCGACTCGTGGTCCGCGCCATCTTTGGCGCGCTCGACGAGCTCCTCTTGACACTCAGCCTTACCCACCGCAACCGCTCCGTGGACATCAACGCCACCGTGGATGGCCTCTGCGACATCTTCTTCGACGGCATCCGGGCCCAGCCGGCCCGCTGACTTCTCTCACCATCAAAGCGCCGCCTTTGCGGCCAGTTTCCGGAGGTTCCCTGTGAAGATTCTCGCCACTGTAAAGCGTGTGTTCGACACCGACGGCAAGCCCAAGCTCACCGCCGATGCCAAGCTCGACGTCTCGTCCATCGACTGCAAGCTCAACCCCTTCGACGAGTACGGCGTCGAAGAGGCCGTCCGTCTCCAGGAGAAGGGCATCGCGACCGAGGTCGTCATCTGCTGCGTCGGCCCCGAAGAGGCCCAGAAGGAGATGCGCACCGCACTCGCCATGGGTGGCGATCGCGGCCTGCTCGTGAAGGTCGACGACACCGAGTCGCTCGACACCCTCGCCATCGCCAAGATCCTCGCGGCCGTCGTCAAGAAGGAGAAGCCCGACCTTGTCATCCTCGGCAAGCTCTCCACCGACTCCGAGAACAACCAGGTGGGCCAGATGCTCGCCGAGCTCACCGGCCTCCCGCAGGCAACTTTCGCCTTCAAGCTCA
>JBIIFW010000165.1:0-5687 GCA_044236985.1 Bradymonadia bacterium
CTGGATGGACCCTGTCCGTCCACAGCGGCTGCGGTCGATGCGGAAGCTGATGAAGCCCGATTTTGAGCTGGTGGTGACGGCTTGGCGTTGGCTCACGCAGGACCCGCTCGATGAGCGTGGCGCTGCGCCGCTCGGCCTCAACAAGGCGCACACGGGCATGCTGCAGGTGACCGATGAGAACCGGCAGATCTGGGCGCTCGTGGCGCAGCAGCTCCGCGCCAGCCGCGCCCACAGCGTGCTGCTCAAGACGCCGAATACCTTCGGGCCGTCGAAGACCAACCGGACTGCGCTGACCCAGTTTGTGAAGGAGATCATCCAGCCCGGCGACCTTCAGGTCATCTGGGAGCCGCGCGGCATCTGGGACTACGAGGATGCGCTCGAGCAGGCGCAGGAGTCCGGCGTGCTGCTGGCCTCCGACCCCTTCACCGATGGTACCTTCCCCGAGCAGCTGGCCGACAAGGCCTACTATGTGCTGACCGGTCCGCACGGGCAGGCCCGCTTCCGCGAGGACGACCTGCTCCGGCTCATCGACTTTGTGGATGAGCACGACGAGGCGGTGACGCTGGTGGTGCGCGGCGACGACAGGGAGCGGGTTGCGAGCCGCATCCTCCGCCTGCTTGAGACCGACACGGGTCTTGGCGAGGAAGAGGTGACGCTCGATGACGAGGCGGCCGCGGTTCCGATGGCGAGCGTGGACGACGACTCGGTATGGGACGAGCTCGACGATGACTCCGCCTGGGACAATGTGCCGGTGGAGGAGGGCGACGACGATGAGGGCGTCTTCGACAGCGACGAAGACGAGCTCGACGAAGAAGCGGACGAAGAGAAGTAGCAGGCGGGAACTTCCGCTCCGATGGCGTGTCGGAGAACAGAGGAAGCGGTCTTGCAGGCGAGGCGAACCGGATGCAGTCCCACGACGAAGAACAGGCGCTTGTAGCGCGGCTCCGACGGAGGGAGAGCGAGGCCTTCACAGAGCTCGTTCGGCTCTACCAGCATCGGGTCTTCGGGCTGCTGCTGCGCATGATGGGGCAGCCCGATGAGGCGGAGGAGTTGGCGCAGGAGGTCTTCGTGAACGTCTATCGCGGGCTCGATTCGTTCCGCGGCGAGTCGTCGCTGCGCACCTGGATTTACCGCATCGCGACGAACCAGGCGAAGAACCGGCTGAAGTATCTGAGCCGCCGGCGCGCGGGGAAGCAGGAGTCGCTGGATGATCATCCTGACGAGTCGGCCTTCATGCCGCTGGGGGAGCCGGTGCCGCGTCCCGACCGTGCTGCGGAGGGTGCGGAGATGGAGCGGATTGTCTCAGCGGCGCTGTCGGCGCTGGATGCGGAGCATCGTGAGGTGTTGGTGCTGCGCGACATTGAGGGGCTGGCCTACGATGAGATTGCACAGGTGCTCGGGCTTGCGGAGGGGACGGTGAAGTCTCGGCTCTTCCGCGCCAGATACGCGCTCAAGCAGCGCATCGCAGCGGTGATGGAACCATGAGCAGGCTCTCGGACCAGACGGTGGAGTTGATGGGCGCCTACATCGAGGGCGAGCTCGATGGTGAGGCTGCGGCCTCCTTTGAGGCGGCGATGGAGGCCGACCCAGCGCTCTTCGCCGAGGTGGAGTCGATGCGTGAGACGGTTCGGAAGCTGGCGTCGCTGCAGCGTCCGAAGGCGCCGGCGGGCTTCTCGGCCGACCTTGCAGCGCGGCTCCGGACGCGATCGGTGGTGGAGCGTCGCGGCGGCATGGGGCTCGAGGAGCGCTGGTTGCAGCTGCTGATGGTTGCGGCGGTAGCGATGCTGGCTTGGCTGCTTTGGCCGCACGGCATCTCGGTGACGCCGTCGGCTGGTACTGCGGACGGGAGCGGGTCGGGTAGCGGCCTGGAGGACATTGTGGTGCCTGCGCTGCCGGCCGGCGAGGTGGAGATCGAGCCTGCGCAGCCCTCACGGGTAGCGGGCGGCCCTGTGCTGCAGATGAAGGCCATCGAGAACCGCTACGAGGTGACGACCGAGCTCGACGCGAAGGCGCTGCGCACGGAGCTCCGAAAGGTGGTGGGCGACCGGCAGGTGAAGGAGGTCGAGGGCGGCTTTGAGGTCACGCTTGACGCGGGTGAGTCGGATGCGGAGCGGGCCCGACTGTTGAACCTAGGACGGTATTCGGTAGAGCGGGTCACGCTGCCGGCCGGGCAGCGGCCGCCTCTGCTGCTACGGAGCCGGCCAGCCACTGCAGAGCCATAACGGAGCAAGCGCCATGAGCGACGAGAGACGCAAGACAGAACTCGAAGATACGGCCGCCACCATCGCGCGGCTCGAGGCCGACGGTGCCGCGGCGCGGAGCCGGATGAAGAAGTCGATCGCTATCTACGCGCTCTTCTCGGTGAGCTGGGTGGCCATCCAGGTTGCCGGCTACGGCAACGATAATCGCTTTGTCGTGCCCTCCATGATCCTGATGGCGACGGCCGTCTTCGCGATGCCGCGCCGTGTGGCTCCGATGCAGCCGCCGGATGCACCCAATCCGCTCGATGTCGCGCGGCTGCATGAGGCCTATGCCCAGCTCAAGGCGATCGAGTGGCAGACGACCAAGGTTCGGCTCGCCTATCTGGTGGCGACGGCGGTCTTCTTTATGCTTCTGCCGAAGCTGGTTGGTCCATGAGCCTTGGGCTTTCGGGTCACCGCGTAGCCGTCATTGGCGCGGGTCCTATCGGGCTGGAGGCAGCAGCGCGGTTTGCAGAGGCAGGCGCTGCCGTGACGGTGCTGGAGCAGGGGCTTGTGGGCGAGGCTGTTGCGGCCTGGGGCCATGTGCGCCTCTTCTCGCCGTGGAGGATGAACTGCGGCCCGAGCGGGCTCCGGCTGCTGGGAGGGCTCCCCGCGGAGGGCGAGGCCTTTCCGACGGGCGAAGCGTTTGTGGCGGACTACCTCCAGCCGCTCGCTGCGGCGCTCCGGCTGCGGGGCGTGGAGATTGTGGAGAAGACGCAGGTGGTTGCCGTCGGCCGCCAGACCTTGCTCAAGGGCGAGGCGATTGGCGCAGTCGGTGACCGCCGGCGCGAGCAGGCGACCTTCCGGCTGATTGTGGATGGACCGGAGACGGAGCGGGTGCTGACGGCCGACATCGTCATCGACGCAACCGGTACCTGGAGCCAGCCAAACTGGCTCGGTCGTGGCGGCCTCCCTGCGCCCGGCGAGCGGCTCGCGGCGGCCTATCTCGCCCGACATCTGCCCGACATCAACGGCGCGGCGCGCAAGCGGTTCGACTTCGGCCGCGTGGCAGTGGTCGGTGGTGGCTACTCGGCGGCGACCGCCATCGCCGCCCTGCTAGAGCTCCGAGAGGCGGGCGGCACGGCGGAGCTCCACTGGGTGCTGCGTGATGCGGCCCCCTCCTATGCCCGGTTCGAGAACGATCCGCTCACAGGTCGCGACGCCCTCTCGGCCCGCATGAACGAGGTGCTGCGAGGAGATACAGGGGTGACCATCCATGCAGGTTTCGAGGTGGAGGCCCTCTCGATCTCAGCCGAGCGTGTGAACCTATCGCTCACCGATGGCGCAGGCGCAGAGCATCTGTTGCCCGCCTGCAGCGAGGTTATCTGTGCGACTGGATACCGGCCCGATCTGGAGCTCTGCCGCGAGCTGCAGGTACACCTCTGCTACGCGTCGGAGGGGCCGATGAAGCTGGCTGCGGCGATGCTGGCGGCCGGAGGCGCAGGAGGCGACTGCCTCGCGCAGGAGAGCCCCGGACCGGAGGTCTTGCGGAGCCCTGAACCCAACTTCTTTGTCGTCGGCGCCAAGAGCTACGGACGCGGGAGCGCCTTCCTGCTTGGTATGGGCTACGAACAGGTGGAGCAGGTGGTCGGCCTCTGCGGCGGGTAGCAGCGCGCCGGTCGGTTGCCTGCGCATTTTGCTCCAGATGAGTCGTGGCTGTAATGCAGGTTTGGTTCTTTGGGGTCGCATTGCGCGCAGTCGAGGTGTCTCATGTCTCTGATTCGGTTTGAAGGTCGGCTCCCCTGGCTCCTGAGCCTCCTCTTGCTGGCGGCCTGCTCCGACGAGGCCGTCAAGAACGACGGCGGCGACACGGGCTCGGCGGACACTGGAGTGTCTGACACCGGCACCTCCGACACGGGTTCGACGGACACGGGCACCTCCGACACGACGGTGGACGACACGACGGTTGAGGATACGACCGACACGACGGCGGACGACACGACGGTTGAGGACACGACCGACACGACGGTGGACGACACGACGGTTGAGGATACGACCGACACGACGGTTGAGGATACGACCGACACGACGGTGGACGACACGACGGTGGACGACACGACCGATACGACGGTGGATGACACCACGCCGACGCCTACCACCGATCTCTGCCTCAACGATGCCGATATCCTCGCCCTGCAGCTCGCGAACGATACCTCCGATGCCATCCTCGAGGGTTGTCGCACGACTTGCAGTGACGCGACGGATGCGCGCCAGTGCAATGCCGACTGCGTCGCTCCGGCACTCGGTATCTCCGATCTCTGCGCCGGCTGCTTTGGTGGCCTTGCTGAGTGCGATGCGGCCGCCTGCGCCGATCTCTGCGACACGCCGGGAGACCTAGCGGCCTGCAACGCTTGCAAGCGTGAGGCCTGCATCCCCGATTTCTCGCTCTGCAGCGGCTTCGTCATCGAAACCTGTGGCGATGGCATCGTCGGTGCCAGCGAAGGCTGCGACGACGGCAACACGGTGGATGGCGATGGCTGCAGCGCGACCTGTGGCGCAGAGGGCGGCTACTCCTGTGCCGGCGCGCCCAGCCTCTGCGAGACGACCTGCGGCGACAGCGTCACGGCCGGCAGCGAAGGCTGTGACGACGGCAACACCTTCGACGGTGACGGCTGCAGCGCAGTCTGCACGGTCGAGCCCCTCATCATCTGTGGCGACGGCATCATTGCCGGCAGCGAAGGCTGCGACGACGGCAACACCGCGAGCGGCGATGGCTGCAGCGCGACCTGTGGCTCGGAGACGGGCTACTCCTGCGCCGGTGCGCCCAGCCTCTGCGAGACGACCTGCGGCGACGGCATCGCGGCCGGCAGCGAAGGCTGTGACGACGGCAACACCGCGGGCGGCGATGGCTGCAGCGCGGTCTGTGGCACCGAGATTGGCTACTCCTGCACCGGCGCACCGAGCCTCTGCGAGACGACCTGCGGCGACGGCCTCGTGGCCGGCGCGGAGGTCTGCGACAGCGACTCCCTGGACTGCTCGCCGCTCTGCACCTGCAACATCGGCTTCCATCTCGAGGGTGGCGTCTGCACGAGCGACTTCCTCGACTGCGAGGTTCTCTTCGGCACGGGCGTGCAGACCTGGGACGGGAGCGGCTACGGCCTCTGCCTCATCGTGGCCTGCGATGCCGACTACCACCTCGACGGCGACGGCTGCGTGAGCGATACGCGGGCCTGCGCCATCGAGAACGGGACCGGCTCGCAGCAGTGGCTGGGTACCGACTTTGGCCTCTGCCAGCCGGTGAGCTGCGACGGCGGCTTCCACGTGGAGGGCAACCTCTGCCTGAGCGACACCCGGAGCTGTTCCATCGCGAACGGCACCGGTCAGGAGCGCTGGGACGGCGCTTCGTTCGGCGGCTGCCGGATTGTCGCGTGCGACGTGGGCTTCGCCGACTGCAACGGAAGGGCGGGCGACGGCTGCGAGGCGAACATCTCGAGCGACGCGAACAAC
>JBIIFW010000166.1:0-5686 GCA_044236985.1 Bradymonadia bacterium
AGGGCGGAAGCCGGAGCAGGGCACAAAGAGGCTCTGCGCCTCGGGCAGATGGCCCGGCCGCTGCTCCAGCCGCCCCACCGCTCCCTCGCCCAGGTCGGCCCGCAGCCGCGCCAGCGCACGCGCCCCCGCCGCCGGATCACGCCGCGAGGCCGCGCTCCAGAGCGTCTGCGTCTGCCGCCCGCTCCCCACCACCTGAAGCTGCATCCGGTAGCGCACCACGCCCGAGGTCAGCGGATAGCCCTCCAGCCGCAGCCGGAGCAGATCCAGCAGCAGCCCCGCCGCATCGGTCGGCTCGGCTGGCCGCACCACGAGCGGGCAGCGCAGGCCATCGTCGAGCCGCAGCTCCACGCTCACCTCGCTCACCACCTCCTGCCCCGCACGAAGCCCGCCCAGCAGCCCCTCCAGCGTCCGCTTCATCCAGAAGACCAGCGCCTCCGACCGGCTCTCCGCACACTCCAGCTCCTCCTCCACCACCCAGCTCCGCGCCTCGCTCCAGGCCCGCGCCGGATCGCCCCCCTCCTGCATCCACCGGTGCAGCGCCTCGGCCCCCTCGCCCAGCCGCTGCCGCAACCCCGCCGCCGGCAGCGCCGCAAACTGCCCCATCGTCACCACACCCAGCCGCTCCATCGCCTCGCGCACCGCAGGCTCCAGCGGCAGCCGCTCGAGCGCCAGCCCCGCCACCACCTGCTGCTCCTCCCGCTCGCTCCCGTAGCGCCGCACGCCACGCACCGTCCGCGCCGTCGCATAGGTGCCAAACCGGCTAAACCCCACCGCCAGCGTCGCCCGGTAGCCCGCCTCCTTCAGCGCCCCCACCACGCTCTCGCACCAGCTCTCCAGCGACGGAAGCAGCCGCTGCATCCCCGTCAGGTCGAGCCAGAAGACGCCCGGCTCCCCCGCCCGCGGCTCCACCCGCGGCGACAGCAGCGCCAGCCGCGCAGCCAGCAGCTCCGCCGCCTCGCGCAGCTCCGAGCTCTCCACCGTCGCCGCCCGCAGGTTGCCCACCAGCGACAGCCCCGCCGCATACCGCATCCCCGGCCGGATCCGCTGCCGCCAGGCCACCCCGTTCACCTCCAGCAGCCGCGCCGACGGCCGATCCGCCTCCACCACCGCCACCGGCGCACCCGCCCACGACGGCTCCCGCAACAGCAGCCGCTGCAGCGCCAGCGACGGCACCACCACACAGGCCAGCAGCGGCCAGACCGGCGCCAGGCTCACCGCCTCCGGCGCCACCTCCGCCACCGCGCGCAACTGCCGACCAAGCCCGGCCACCCGCCCCTCATGGTTGCCCGCAAACCGAGGCTTGTGAGGCCCCGGACGGCTCGTCGCCTCGGGCAGCAGCCCAAGGCTTGTCTGTGCAGCAGAAACCATCCCTTCACCATCGTGACAAATACTGAACAAATGTATCTGTCTCGCGCCGCGCGATCAAGATCCGCAACCGTCACAGTGCGCCCCGCCGCAGGAATTGTTTGGCATCGCCCGATCAGCGATGGTACCTCTCTGCGACACATGATGACCTCTACCGCCAACCACACCGCTGCCCTCCAGCCGGTGCCCGCCGCGCTTGCGTCGAGGCTGCCATGAACGGCCGCTATCGGGTCACTGTGCTTGCGGTCGAGCTCTACGACCCGCTCCTCATCCAGCGCGCCATCTCCCGCGCCGGCGGCGACGGAGCCCGCACCGGCGCCACCCTCGCCATCGAGGTCCCCGGCGGCTTCGGCCCCGCCGTCGTTGCCGCTGTCAGCAGCCGCGACGAGGCCGACCGCCTCCTCGCCTCGCTCACCGCGGCCGGCATCGAGTCCATCATCGTCGACGACGGCCACCCGCTCTGGAACAAGCTCCGCCGCGCCTGGATGCGCCTCGAGGGCCGCGACCCCGCCGCCAAAACCACCGCCCCTGAGCAGCGCCCGCCCGAGCTCCCCGTCGACCCGCTCGCGCCCCCCGGCTCCGAGCCCGACCGGGTCAACTTCAAGCTCCACCGCAACGCCGAGCGGGCCGACATCAACCCTGTCGACGCTGCCTTCGGAAGCCTCCGGGTTCACCTCGTCCGCCTCTTCGGCCTCGTCGTCGTCATCCTCCTCTTTGCGCTTCCCTGGTACTTCATGCTGGGCGGCCTCTCGCGCCCCGAGAACCTCAAGGGTGGCGGCGGTGGCGAAGAGGTCTTCCGCCTCACCGCCGGCAGCGGCGCGCAGCTCCCCAAGGTTGCCCTCAAAGGCGGCTCCTCCGATGGCTCCGGCGGCGACCCGCAGCGCGAGGCCGAGCAGCTGGCCGCGGGCGCGGGCAGCGGCGACGACGGCAAGGGCGGCCCCTCGGGAGGGCAGGGCGATGCCGGCCCCATCGACCAACCCACCGAAGCGGGCGGTGGCGGCGGAGCAAAGGGCGGCAAGAATGGGGCGTCGGGCTCGGGTGGCGACCCCGAGGCCGCCAACGACCAGCTCAAGCGCACCGCACTCCTCCTCACCATCGCCGGACTGCTCGGCCTCGCCGCCGGCCTCGTCGCAGGCTGGCTCTCCTTCAGCCGCGGCAAGCCGGGCCTCCGCGCCCTCAAGTCGCCCTGGCTCTGGGTCGCCGCAACAGCCCTCGTCGGCGGCCTCGCGCTCGGCCACTTCGCCACCCGCCAGAGCGAGCTCCAGAAGGTGACCGCCAAGGTGCAGCAGGAGGGCTCGGGCAGCGGCTCGGGTGCAGGTTCGGGCAGCGGCGCCCCGACGGCGAACGGCTCCGACGAGGCCGCAGGATCTGGCTCGGGCAACAGCGCCCCCGCGCCCCGCGAAGGCTCAGGCGCCACGCCCCCCAAGAGCATCGCCGCCCAGGTTGCCTCCATGCAGGGGCCGCCCAAGTCCAACCTCGCCGCCCTCCTCCGCACCCTGCGCGAGAAGCAGGCGCCCGCCGCCAAACCCTCCCGCGGCAAGGCAGGCGACCGCACCGGTGCCACCCGCAGCGCAGACAGGGGCGAACCGCCCGCCCCTGCACCCTCCACAGGCCCCAGAGAGCCCTCCAGAGGCCCCAGCGAGCCCGCCAAGGCCACCCCTGCGCCCGCCGCGCCATCCTCAGCCTCGCAGCCCGCCCCCACCCCTTCTGGGCCTGCTTCTGGCTCCGGGAAGGGCTCCGCGAGGTCGCCCGGCAGCCCCGCCGCTGCCGATCGCGCCGCCAACCCGCCCCAAGCAGGCGCTGAACAGAACCCCGCCACTGGCCCCGAGGCAGCCGCCGAAGGCAACGCCGGCGCACCCTCCGTCAAGGCCCCCAAGCCGGGCACCGTCGAGGCCCGCGTCGCCTCCATGGGCGAGCCCCCCTGCGAGCAGCAGCGGAGCCCCTACAAGGCCATGCTCTGCAAGCTCCGCAAGGAGCGCACGGAGTCCGCCGCCAAGGCCGCAGAAGAGGCCGCTGCGGCCAAACCCGGCGCAGACCCGAACAAGCCCGGCGCAGACAAGCCCGGCGCAGACAAGCCCGGCGCAGACAGAGCCCCCGGCCAGCCCGGCGGCGGCACCTCCAAGAAGGGCAACCAGCCCCCCGCAAACAGCCAGGAGCCCCCCTTGAGCCCCGGCCTCGTCGCCGGTGTCGGCCTCTCCGTTGGCTTCCTGCTCGGCCTCCTCCTCTCCCTCTTCTACTACCGCTTCTACCGCCGATAGGGGTCTGCCATGCGCCTCCGATTCACCCTCATCGCACTGCTCACCGGCCTCATCGCTGCCCCCGCCCAGGCCGCCGTGGAGGAGCGGGTCGTTGTCGTCGCTGTGGACCGCTTCGCAACCTGCGCCACCACCGAGGGCGAGAGCGTCACCGACGAAGACCGCGCCGCCATCCGCGAGGCCCTCCTCCCCACGCTCGACCGCATGGGCGACAAAGACTGCGTCGCCAACCCCGACGCCTGCGTCGCCGCCCTCACCGCCTCCACCTGCGACGGCCTCGCCGACCTCTGGCGCCCCTCCATCGCACCGCCCCCCACACCGCCCACCATGCCCGGCTGGGTGCGTATCATCGCAGACCGCATGGCCGCGCAGACCACCGCCTGCCTGCAGGGCGAACGGGGCACCCCCGCCACCGACGAAGAGCGCGAGACCATCGCCTGGCACACCCAGACCATGTGGGCCCAGCTCCTCTCCTCACCGCCCGCCACCTGCACCATGAACGAGGCCAAGGCCACCGCCTGCGCAGAGGCCCTCTTCGGTCAGGGCTGCGACGCCCTCGCCGGCGCGCTCGGCGGCATCGACGGCGCAGGCCTGAACGGCATGGAGGCCTGCGAACCCCTCGCCACCTGCATCGCCCTGCCGGCTGGCATGGAGGGCCTCACCAACGGCCAGGGCATGGACCAGCTCGACGAGCTGGGGAAGTAGCGGCGGGCCCGCTGCAAGCGAACCTTCGCACGAAGGGATTGCGGCCTAGAACGCCGCGACGCTATGATGGCCGAATCGGATCAGCCCTCTCCTCAAGCAGCCGTATCCATGACCATCGAGATTCTGCAGGGCGACAATGCCACGATCCTTCCTAACCTACCCGATGCCTCGTTCGACCTGATCTACATCGACCCTCCGTTCAATACCGGGAAAACCCAGTCCCGCACACAAATCTCGACCGTTCGCGACGATAACGGAGACAGAGTCGGATTTCAGGGGAAGCGTTATCGCACCGTCCGCCTAGGCACTCAGTCGTATACAGACTCGTTCGACGACTACTTGTCCTTCCTGGAGCCTAGACTGCTAGAGGCACATCGGCTCCTGACGGAGACTGGTAGCTTCTTCCTTCATCTTGATTATCGCGAAGTGCACTACGCCAAGGTAATGCTCGATGGCATCTTTGGAAGAGAGTGCTTCATCAATGAGATCATCTGGTCGTATGACTACGGAGCTCGTGCCACGAAGCGCTGGTCTCCCAAGCACGACAACATCTTGTGGTATGCCAAGGATCCGGAGCGTTATACCTTCAGATACGACGATATTGACCGTATTCCCTATATGGCCCCAGGACTCGTCGGTGCCGAGAAAGCAGAGCGCGGGAAGACGCCTACCGATTGCTGGTGGAACACCATCGTAAGTCCTAACGGTAAGGAAAAGACGGGGTATCCAACACAGAAGCCGCTCACAATTCTCGAACGAATCGTCTCCGTACATTCGAATCCTGACGACAAGCTGCTCGACTTCTTTGCAGGCAGCGGATCCTTCGGTGAAGCTGCTGCGAAACACGGCCGTGATGTAACACTCGTCGATGTGAGTGACGCGGCCATCGAGGTTATGAAGAAGCGACTCGCCCCCTACATGAGTTTGGCCGCCGAGCCTTCCGGTGCGGCGCAGATATCGCTGTTCGATATTCAGGAGACTGGCTCGTGAACATCAATGACCCAGATGTCAGCCTGCTAGCGTCGCTCTCACAGTCGATGATGGAAGACTATCTCGACAGTGACGATACCCGTTGGGCGAACAGCCCCTTCGATTGGATACGCTCGCGTCCTTCGCGGCAAAGGGGAACCATTGGCGAACTGCTCGTCTCCGGATTCCTCGCATCGAAGGGATTCGACGTCATCAAATCCCCAGACTCGGACGCCGACAGAATCGTCGAGGCCTCCCGCGTCGAGATCAAACTGAGCACCCGATGGGCGAGCGGCGTCTATAAGTTCCAGCAGATCCGCGACCAGAACTACGACATCCTCATCTGCCTCGGGGTGAGCCCTTTCAGTGCATCCATGTGGGCCATCTCCAAG
>JBIIFW010000167.1:0-5674 GCA_044236985.1 Bradymonadia bacterium
GAGGAGCGCGAGTGTCGCGGCGACGAGCGCCAGGTCGGCGCGGCGTGAGCGTAGAAAGAGGCCTGGCGCTCCCACCGCCAGCAGCCCCCACCCGAGGCAGCCGATGAGCGACGGTCGTCCCCAGACAAGCGGCAGCGAGAGCAGCGGATGGGCCTGGTCAGAGACCCAGAGGCCGAAGGCCGTGGCCCGCTCGGCGAGCCAGATGAAGGCAAACCCGCCGCCGATCGGGAGGGCGTCGAGCAGGCTCCCGAAGGCGCCAAGCGGGAGCGCCAGCGTGCCGATGGCAGGCACCACGAGCAGATTGGCGAGCGGGCTGAAGAGCGGCAGCGCGCCGAAGTTCCAGAGCACCACAGGCGCCGTCGACAGCGTCGCTGCGACCGAGGTCCGAAGCGTCTCAACCACCTGCTCCCAGCACCAGCGGAGCCAGCGGACCGGCCGCGGAGCCTCATCACCGACCTCCTCTTCGCGCGGCGCCACGGCTCGAAAGGCGCGTCCGTGAGCAAGCAGCGCCCAGGTCGCAGCCACCGAGAGTTGGAAGCCTACATCGGTCACCCAGATGGGCTCCCAGGCAAGCATGAGCGCAACCGAGCCCCAGAGCGCACCGAGGCCCGAGGGCGGCCGCTCGAGCGCATGCGCCAGCACCACGACCATCGCCATAACGCCCGACCGAACAGCGCTCGCCGGTGCCCCCGTCAGGACCACGTAGGCGCACATCACCGGCGCGGTCGCGAGGAGCGCTGCCCGCTCCGCCCCGAACCAGAGGCAGAGCGCAGGAATCCTGTGAAAAATGCGTTTGAGCACAAAGACGATGCAGAGCCCGAGCAGCGTGAGATGCATCCCGCTGACCGCCAGCACATGGGTGATGCCGCTTGCCGCGAACTGCTGATTCACGAGCGGGTCGAGCTCCTGGCGGCTGCTGGTGACCATCGCGAGCAAGACACCCGCTGCCGGCCCCGAGGTCTGCGAGAGGATGGCGCGCTCCATGCGGAGACGGAGCAGGTCGACGCCTCGGCGGAACCCGGTGTCGGCACCAAGCCAGACCGAAGGTCCCTCGGTCCAGAGCGTCCCGGACAGTCCGCGCGAACGGGCAAACGAGGTGGGGTCGAAGCCGAGCTCGTGCAAGCGGAGTGACGGGGGCGAGGCGGTTGCCGTGAGCTGGAGCCAGTCGCCTTCGGCAGGCAGCCAATTGCTCGCATGGCGCGGGATCACCCAGCGACCGCCGGCAGGCTCCCAGCCGGCAGCGGTCCGGCGCGAGCGAAGCCGCACGACGATGGTGTGCTCCTCGGCGGCCGGTCGGGCACCCTCCTCGACCTGCACGATGAGTTGGCTCGCACCCTCCCAGGCAGGCGCGAGCGGAGCGTCGCGCTGGCCCCTCACCCGCTCCGCCGTGATGAAAGCCGCGAGCAGCGCAACCCAGACCAGCACACTGATGCGGCGGAGTCCGGCGCGGCGCGCCAGCAGCAGGCAGAGGGCCGGAGCGGCGAGCGGGAGCAACAGCCAGGCGCCACCCGACGGGTCGGGGAGCGCGGCACCCAGCGAGGCCCCCGCGGTGAGGGCAATGGCAATGGCAGAGACGGTGTTCGACATGACAACCCCAAGCGAAAGGAGACGATGGGTTATCGTCGCCTGCGCCCGATTGTTGCCGCCGCGGGTGGCGAAGTTCGCAATCGGCGGCTATGTGTGCGAAACAAGGGCGCGCGCATAAGGCGCTGCGACCACTCCTCTTCTTAGGAACAACTTGAATTCGTTCGCCGATCTCGGGCTCATCGAGCCCCTTTTGCGCGCGTTGGCCCACGAGGGCTACGCCACTCCCACTCCGATTCAGAACCAGGCGATCCCGCCGCTGCTTGCCGGACGAGACCTCCTCGGTATCGCCCAGACTGGCACGGGAAAGACCGCCGCTTTTGCCCTCCCCGTGCTCCAGCGCCTCGCTGCCGAGCCCCGTGGTGATGCGCGCGCTATCCGTGCTCTGGTCCTCTCCCCCACCCGCGAGCTCGCGGCCCAGATTGCAGAGCGGTTCGATGCCTACGGCACCGGCCTCTCCATCAAGACCACGGTCATCTTCGGCGGTGTGGGCATCCGCCCTCAGATGGACGCACTGCGCCGCGGCGTCGATGTCCTCGTCGCCACGCCAGGACGCCTGCTCGACCTGCACTCGCAGGGCTTCGTCCACCTTGGCCACCTCTCCTACTTCATCCTCGATGAAGCCGACCGCATGCTCGACATGGGCTTCTTCCCCGACGTGAAGCGGGTCATGCGCCTCATGCCGGCCGGCCGGCAGAACCTCCTCTTCTCGGCCACCATGCCGACAGAGATCGCCGACCTCGCTGGCTCCTTCCTCAAAGACCCCGTCCGGGTCGAGGTCACGCCTCCGAGCACCACCGTCGAGCGCATCAACCAGCACCTTGCCTACGTGGGCAAGAACCAGAAGCGCGAGCTCCTCAAGCATATCCTCTGCATGCCCGATGTGCAGCGCACCCTCGTCTTCACCCGCACCAAGCATGGCGCGAACAAGGTGGTCGAGTATCTGCAGGACAACGGATTCGCCTCTGCCGCCATCCATGGCAACAAGTCTCAGAGCGCCCGCACGGCAGCCCTCGAGGGCTTCCGCACCGGCAGCATCCCGGTCTTGGTCGCGACCGACATCGCCGCACGCGGCATCGACGTCGACGAGATCACCCACGTGGTGAACTTCGACCTCCCGAATGAGCCCGAAAGCTACGTCCACCGCATCGGCCGCACCGCGCGCGCCGGACGCGACGGCGTCGCCGTCTCCTTCTGTGACGAGGAAGAGGGAGAGTTCCTGAAGGAGATCCTGCGCACCACGCGGACCACCTTCGAGATGCTCGCCAACAATCCCTTCGCATCGGCCGAGGCTGAGCAGGGCGCAGAGATGTGGATTCGCCGTTGGAAGTCGGGCGGCACGACGCCTCCCGGTCCCAAGGCTCCTCTCCGCCAGCAGTTCCAGCGCGGACCTCGCCCTGGCGGCGGCGGTGGCGGCGGTGGCGGTCGTCCCTCGGGCGGCGGCGGCGGCGGCGGTGGTCGTCCTTCGGGCGGCGGCGGTGGCGGTGGTGGTCGTCCTTCGGGCGGTGGCGGCGGTGGTGGCGGTGGTCGTCCTTCGGGCGGCGGCGGTGCTGGTGGCGGTGGTCGTCCTTCGGGCGGCGGCGGTGGTGGCGGTGGTCGTCCTTCGGGCGGCGGCGGCGGTGGCCAGAGCGGTCAGCGGGCTGCCGGCGGCGGCTCCGCGGGCGAGTCGCGCGGCTCTTCGCGGCCGGGCTTCTTCAGCTCTGCTGGCGCCCCTCGTGGCGGCGGCAATGGCGGCGGCAACGGCGGCGGCAACGGCGGCGGAAATCGCTAACCTGTAGCGGGCCGCCGAACAGTCCTTGAGGCGACGGTGGCGGAGCGGTAGGCTCCGCGCAGTCGCTCTCCCCCGCTGTGGACCGCATGTCGAGACCTCCCGAAACTTCGCCGCAGACGCAGTGGCGCCTGCCTCCGCCCCTCAAGGACGGTGGTACCATCTACGTCTGCAGCGCAGCCGGCACCGTCTCGGGCGAGAGCCTGAGCGCGGGCATGGAGCAACTCTCAGAGGCCGGCTTTCTGCTCCGGCACCAGCCTTCGCTGGTCGATAGCGCAGGCTACCTCGCGGGCAGCGATGAAGCTCGCCTCGCCGACCTCTCCGAGGCGATGCTGGCGACCGATGTTGATGCCATCATCTGCGCACGCGGCGGCTACGGCACGATGCGGCTCCTCGACCGGCTCCCCTGGGAGGCCTTCGCCGCGCAGCCCAAGTGGCTCGTCGGCTACTCCGACATCACCGCCTTCCATCTTGCTGCGGCAACACGCGGCATCCAGACGCTCCACGGCCCCATGGTCGCGGGGCTCGAGAAGCATGCAAACGCCCTCTCTCGCGAAGCCCTCCTTGGGGCCCTCGCAGACCGCCCTGCCGACTGGAACGGCCTCCGCACCCGCACCGCCGGAGCCGTCACAGGCCGCCTGCTCGGCGGCAACCTCACCATGCTCGCGGCGCTCGCAGGCACCCCCTTCATGCCGTCGCTCCGAGGCGCCATCCTCCTGCTCGAAGAGATCGGCGAACCGCCCTACCGACTCGATCGGCTCGTCACCACGCTCCGGCTCTCCGGCGCGCTCGACGGCATCGCCGGCCTCGTGCTGGGCCAGTTCACCCGCTGCGGAACCGAGAGCCCCGCGGAGGTCGCGGCACGCCTTTTCGACCTGCTGAATCTGAACGATGTTCCGGCCGTCTGGGGCGCGTCATCGGGTCACGACGACCCCAACCTCTCATGGCGGCACGGCGGTCTTGCCCACTTGGATGCCACGGCCGGCAGCCTCACCATGCTGGCGGAGTCCGTAGAGCCGATTGCAGCGCGTGAGCGGACGATCCCACTGCCGCCGCCGCTACCGCTCGCCGCCATCCGTCCCGGGCCCATCGGCATCGAGCCGCTTCGGGGCGCACGCCCCGCGAACGGTGTCTTCGGACTCCTCGACGAGGCCCTGACAACGGGCGTCTGCAGTGCAGCACAGCTCGCCGTCTGGCGGCGCGGAGAGCTCACCCATCGCATCGCGCTCGGCACCACCGCGATCACCGCCGACGGCCTGCGCGAAGCGGTCACGCAAGACACCCGCTTCGACATCGCCTCGGTCACCAAGGCCGTCTGCACGGCGCTGCTCGCCCACCTCGCCGTGGTCGACGGCCGCGTGAGTTTCGAGGACGAGATCCCGCGCGACATCAGCGGCTGCCGCGCCACCTTCGCTGACCTGCTTCGGCACGGCAGCGGCCTGCCCGCCTACGAGCGGCTCTGGGAGCAGGACTTTGACTCGGCCGACGACGCCTGGCGCCACCTGGCTACCATTCCTGTGCGCCGCGAACAGCGGGGCCACGGCCTCTACAGCGATGTCGGCTATCTCCTGCTCGGCCGCTGGATCGAAAGGCTCCTTGGCGCGCCACTCGACCGGCTCTTCGACGAGCTCATCGCCAAGCCGCTCGCCCTCACCCGCACCGGCTTCCGCCCCGTGGGGATTGCGGCCGAGAGCGGCTTCGCAGCCACGGAGTGGTGCGGCTGGCGCAGGCGCACCATCCAGGGCGAGGTGCACGACGAGAACGCCGCGCTGCTCGGAGGCGTGACCGGCCACGCCGGCCTCTTCTCCACCGCCTTCGAGCTCTCCCGCATCGGGCTGGCGGCCATGACACAGTCGCCGCAACTCCTCACCCTCGAGAACACCGTCCGCATGTGGAACCGGGCATGGATCGCCAAGGGCGGCTCCCACACGCTGGGGTGGGATACACCTTCCGGGCTGAGCTCCTCCGCCGGTAGCCGGATGAGCCGCGAGGCCTCCTTCGGCCACCTTGGCTTTGCCGGTTCGAGCCTCTGGATCGATGCGGAACGGGGCGTTGTCGTGGCGCTGCTGACGAATCGTATCCACCCCACGCGCGACAACGCCGGTATCCGCGCGCTGCGGCCTGCGCTGCACGACGCCGTCATGCGCGAGCTCGGATTCTAACCGAAACCGAGCGGACGCCATGCCGCTTGCCACCAACGGCCCACTTCGCGCAAGAAGGTGCCAACCCTGCAAGCCACACGCCCCTCTCCTCGCAGCGAGTGTATCGAGCATGTCTACACATCCTCCACACCGTCCCAGCCCAGACCTGCCCCCCATCGAG
>JBIIFW010000169.1:0-5654 GCA_044236985.1 Bradymonadia bacterium
GAGGTTGAGGAGCCGCACGGCCTCCTGCATCTCGATGGCGGCGCGCACAGCCTTGCCCACATGGTCCTCGATGGCGATCGGCGCACCCCACACCGCCATGAGGGCATCGCCGATGAACTTGTCGAGGGTGCCGCCATGTTTGAAGACCACCTCAACCATGACTTCGAAGTACTCGTTTAGCATGCTGACGACATCGGTCGGGCGCGCCGACTCGGAGAGCTGTGTGAAGCCTCGGATGTCGGCGAAGAGGACGGTCGCATCACGCAGGTCGCCACCGCGCTGGATGTTGACCTTGCCCTCCATGACCTGGTCGACGAGCTCGATGGGGAGGAGCCGCGAGAGCTGCTCACGGGCGAGCAAATCCTTCTGCGTTTTCGCCACGAGGCTGGAGTGCTCGATGGCGTAGGCGGCCTGGTTTGCGAAGCCGGAGAGGAGCGCGAGGTCCTTCTGCGCGAAGGCGCCCCGGGTCATCTGGGAGTCGAGGTGGATGATGCCGAGCAACCGGTCGCGGTAGAGCAGGGGCACCGACATGGTGGACTTGATACCCTGCATGATGATGGACTTGGAGCCGGAGAAGCGGCTGTCCATGGCGGCGTCGCTCGAGAGCACCGCAGCCTTCTCCTCGACAACCTCTTTGAGGATGGTCGCAGAGACGCGGATTGCCTGACCTGCGGAGATCTCCTCGTACTTGGAGCGCGACGCCGCGGGCTCGATCTCGCCTGTCTCCTGGTTCATGAGGAAGATGACACCGCGGTCGGCGGCGAACATCTCGAAGGCCTTCTCCAGGATCTTGTTCAGCAGCTGGCCGAGGTCGAACTCAAGCGAGAGCGCCTGGTTGAGTTCGTTGGCGATGCGCAGCTTCTCGTAGTCGCCTCGGAGCTGCTCCACGTCGGAGAGTTGGTCGGCCTTGACGAAGAGCCGGTTCGAATCCTCCCGGTGGCGGGTCCGGATGACGCCGTCTTCCCGCTCCTGCGAGATGGCGACCTGGGTGCGGAGCGCCTTCGACTCAGCGAGGTCTGCGTGGAAGGTGACGACGGAGGAGCCGATGGTGACCTTGTCGAGATGGTTGAGGGTGCGGGAGCCGGCGACCGGCTCGCCGTTGACCGTCATGCCGTTGCGGCTCCCGTTGTCGCGGAGCACGAAGTGGCCCGTCCGCTCTTCGATGAGGGCATGCTCCTTGGAGACCACACGGTCGAGGAGCTGGAGGTCTTGAGATGGGTGACGCCCGATGGTCACGCGGCGATTGAAGCGCAGCTCGCGCGCCTCTCCGGTGGGGTCGGTATAGGTCAGTTTGGGCATGCAAAGCGCCTGAAGAATGTTGGCTCTCCCCTATACGCGCGCGGCGATTGATTCGGCAAGCGCGCCCGACTACCTCCCGCACACTTACGACCCTCTGGCTCGGCGCGTGGCGACGATGGATGATTCTCAGCTCAAGCCGGCGCGCATCCTGGTGGTCGATGATGATGATGAGCATGCGTCTACCCTGCAGCGACTCCTGACACGCGAGGGGTTGGAGGCCACCGTGGCGCACGGAGCCGAGGAGGCGCTGAAGCTGGCGCGGGCGCAGGAGTTCGACCTCATCCTGACCGATCTGGTGATGTCGGGGATGTCGGGGCTCGACCTGATGCGGGCGCTGACCGACGCCAAGGTTGCGACCGATGTGATCCTGATGACCGCCTTCGGGACGGTCGAGGTTGCCGTGGAGGCGATGCGCTCCGGCGCCTACGACTTTGTGGTGAAGCCCATCAAGCGGGCAACGCTGCTCAAGGCGATGGACCGGGCGCTCGCGGCGCGGCGTCTGCGGGCCGAAAACCTGCGGCTGCGAGCAGAGCTCGAAGAGCTTCGGCGCGGGCGTCAGCTCGTGGGCGATGCTCCTCTGTTCCGGCGCGCGCTGCAGCTCGCGACGCAGACGAGCGCGAGCGACGCGACCGTGCTTCTGCGCGGCGAATCGGGCACAGGCAAAGAGCTCTTCGCCCGACACATCCATGCCTGCAGCCGTCGCGCCAAGGGGCCCTTCATCGCTGTGAACTGTGCCTCGTTGCCGGAGTCGCTGGTGGAGTCGGAGCTGTTCGGCCACGAGGCGGGCGCCTTCACCGGCGCGACCCACCGACGAGCTGGCTGGCTGGAGCTGGCACACGGCGGGACGCTCCTGCTGGATGAGGTGGGCGAGATCCCGCTGGCGATGCAGGTGAAGCTGCTTCGGTTCATCCAGGAGGGGACGCTTACGCGCGTCGGCGGCCGGCAGGCGCTCTCGGTGCAGGTTCGGATCGTGGCGGCCACCCACCGCAACCTCGAAGAGATGGTGAAGGCGGGCGAGTTCCGCGAAGACCTCTACTTCCGGCTCAATGTCATCCCCATCATCGTGCCGCCGCTGCGGTCGCGCGCCGAAGACATCCCGCTGCTGGTGACGCGGTTCGTGACCCTGCATGCGGCGCAGGCGGGTCGCCCGGTACCGCGTGTGACACCGGCTGCCATGGAGCGGCTCTCCGCCTACGGCTGGCCCGGCAACGTGCGCGAGCTGGAGAACGCGATGGAGCGCGCTGTTGTGCTCGACCAGGATGGACGGCTCGACCTCGACGACCTGCCCGAGGTGGTGTCGGAGGCAACGCCTGACGGCGCGGGGCTGCACTTCAGCATCGGCACGACGCTTGCTGAGGCGGAGCGGCGGCTCATCCTGGCCACACTCGCCTACACAACGGGCGACAAGGCGGCCGCTGCAGAGATTCTGGGGATGGGGCGGCGCACCGTGTATCGAAAGTTGGAGGAATATGGCAAAGCCGACTCCGATGATGTTATGCTGAAGAACTCGGAGCGGGAATAAAGACCCCCGCGCGCGCACCTTTCAAGGCGGCATGGAGCCCTACTTCAAAAAGTACTTCTGGACCTTCCGGGTCGCAGCCGTCGTCGCCCTAGGGCTGCTGCTCTCGGGCACCAGTTCGGCGATCAGCGCCCGTTTTCTTGCCCCCTTCACGGTTGCGGTGCCCAAGACGGATGTGGGGGAGAAGGGGTCGAGCAAGCCGGCTACCAAGTCCACCCGCCCCGAGATCTCCAACGTGCTGCCGGAGCCTCCGCCCGTCGTGCTTGAGGACAAGTGCACCGAGGTGGAGTGCGAGCCCGGCGAGCTCTGCAACCCGGAGAGCGGCGCTTGTGAACCCGACCCGTCGGCAGAGACCTCGGTTCCCGGCGGGCCCTGCAAGGAGTCGACCATCGCGCTGGCCCTGGTGGGCACGATTGTGGCGGCCGACCCGCAATGGTCGATGGCCGTGCTTCATAACCCCGGCACCAACAAGACGCAGTTTGCGACCATCGGCACAAACCTCTTGGCGGAGGCCGATGTGGTCCGCATCGAGCGGAGCCGTGTTTTCCTCTCCCGTCAGGGAAAGGAGGAGTGCCTTCGGCCGGGAGACCCGAGTGCGCGTGCTGCCAAGGCGCAGGCCGCCGGAGGCCTGAAGGGCGCGATGGGCAGCATGGGCAAGGGGGGCGCGAGCGAAGAGACGCCGACGGTCGTCAGCAAGCCGGGAAGCGCGGGGGGTAACCTCGAGAGCCGCATTCAGACGGGTGTGACCTCAACCGGCCCCAACAGTTACAATGTGGACCGCAACCTCATCCGTGAGGTGGCCAGCGACCAGAAGTCGCTCAAGGAGAACGCACCGCGCATCGTCCCCTACTACGAGGGTGGCGCGGCGAAGGGGTTTCGGCTTCAGGGTCTCAAGAGCGGCGGAATGTTCTCGGCCATCGGCATCCGCAACGGCGATGTGGTGATGTCGGTCAACGGCAGCCCCATCGACTCGCCGCAAAAGGCGCTCGACATCTACCAGAGCATGATGACGCAGAGCTCGGTGAATCTGACCGTGTTGCGTCGCGGCAAAGAAGAGCAGCTGACCTACGCCATCCAGTAGGCGTGCCAGCCTGACACAGGCTCGCCTCGGGCCGCCTCCATTTGTGCCAGATTGGCACAGCAGGTGCGACAGGGTCGAGGGGTGGGGGTTCAAGTGTTTGAGAACTCGACCGATCTCTGATGCCATGGTACGGCATAAAGATTGCATGGAATCTACAACGTCTGGCTGTTGTTGCGCCTGCCAAGCCGCATTCGACTCCCGCTCTCCAAGGGCAACTGATCGTGAACCGAAGCATCTCCATTTCAGCCGTTGCTACCCTCTCGCTTCTCATGCTTGTCGCGCCGTTGGCCGCGGCGCAGAGTGCCGCTCCCGTTCCGCCTCCCCCGACGACGGGGGCCAAGGCCGGGCGAATCTCACGTGTCAATCGGCCTCAGCCGCCTGCACCCGCTGCTCCCGCTCCGGCCGCAGCGCCTGCTGCCGCTCCCGCCGCCGGTACTGCCCCCGCACCGGCGCCCGCACCGCGAAGCGTGGCACCCGCCAAGCCCCCCGCGCCGTCCGGGCCGCCCGTTGTGACCGTGGAGCAGATCGCGCCCGATGCAGGGCAGATCAACCCCAACTTCGTCGAGCCATGGAACCCCGCCAACCCGCCCTCCAACGTGCGGGTCAACATCGATTTCAGCCAGGCTGAGCTCTCCGACGTGGTGATGTGGATCTCGGCGCTGACGGGCCGCAATTTCATCATCGCGGACACCATCAGCAGCAGCAAGAAGATCACCATCATCTCGCCGAAGCCGGTCTCCATCGGCGACGCCTACCGGGCCTTCCAGGCTGCCCTTCGAATGAATGGGCTGACCACCATCCCCTTCGGCAACTTCCTCAAGATTGTGGAGGCCGAGAGCGCGGGGCGGGAGCCGTTGAAGCCGTCGAGCAGCCGCTCGGACATCCCGTCTGACGACCAGATGGTGACCCATATCGTGCAGCTCGAGCATGTAGCCATCTCGACTGTGCAGCCGGTCATCGACGCCATGAAGTCGCCGCAGGCGCAGATTGTCCCCTACGAGCCGACCGGCACGCTGATCATCACGGAGAACGGGCTCAACCTCAAGCGGCTGCTCGGGATTCTGGACCTGCTCGATGTGCCCGGCGGCCAAGAGCAGATCAACATGTATCAGGTCCAGTACTCGGACGCTGAGCAGCTCAAGAGCACGCTTCTGGAGATTTTCAAGCCGACCGAGAGCGGCAAGACCGCGCCCTCGTCGCCAACTCCTGCGCCGGCCCGTAGGCGGGAAGCCGGCAAGGATGCTGCGGCACCCGTTGCGGCCGAGAGCGGCGGGGGCGAGAGCCCGAAGTCTGTCTCGGTCTCGCAGATCATCTCCGACAAGCGGACCAACCAGCTCATCGTCATCGCCAACCAGCGCTCCTACGAGCGCATCGTGGAGTTGGCCAAGCAGCTCGACGTGCCGATCCCGGGCGAGGGGCAGGTGCATGTTGTCTTCCTCGAGAACGCCTCGGCACCCGACCTCGCCTCAACGCTGCAGGCGCTGACGCAGAATGTAGAGCAGTCCCGCGAGCAGGCCGCGGGAGGCGCGGCTGTGCGCCGGCGTGCGGGCGACCAGGGTGGAGATGCCGCGGCTGCGAACGCGCCCCGCGGAGCAATCACGGCGACCTTCTCGGGCGATATCTCCATCACTTCGGACGAGTCGACCAACTCGCTGGTTGTGGTCGCCAGCCTTCGCGACTTCCTGGCGCTGCAGAGTGTCATCAAGCAGCTCGATCGGCGCAGGCAGCAGGTCTATGTCGAGGCCGTTATCATGG
>JBIIFW010000170.1:0-5638 GCA_044236985.1 Bradymonadia bacterium
CTCGCGCGGGCTCGACTTTGGCCACTTCGTGGTCGGCAGCTCGAACCAGTTTGCCTGGGAGGCTGCGCGGGCCGTCACCGAGTCGCCAGGCACCCACTACAACCCCTTCTTCATCTTCGGTGGCGTTGGCCTCGGCAAGACCCACCTGATGCAGGCAATCGGCGCCGCCATCACCGTCCGCAACCCCGAAGCACGCGTCCGGTATGTGCATGCGGAGACCTTCCTGAACGAGCTCATCTCGTCGATCGCAGGCAATGCGATGGAGGCCTTCCGCGCACGCTACCGGCGCGATGTGGATGTGCTCCTGCTCGACGACATCCATGTGCTCGAGGGCAAGGAGCGGACGACCGAAGAGTTCTTCCACACCTTCAACGCGCTGGCGCAGGCCGGAAAGCAGATCGTGCTCACCTCGGATCGGAGCCCGCAGGAGCTCAGCGGCCTGGACCAGCGGGTGCGCTCACGCCTCATGATGGGGCTGTCTGCCGACATCACCGCACCCGACTTCGAGACGCGCGTTGCCATCCTGCAGCGGCGGGCCAACGAGATGCACTACGCCATGCCGGCGGAGGTGCTGCAATATGTGGCCGACGCGATCCGCTCCAATGTGCGCGAGCTTCATGGCGCATTGACCCGCATTGGCTCCTACGCCCGCATCCACCGGCTCCCCGTGACCGTGACGATGGCGCGCGAGCAGCTGCAGCGGGTGACCCGTGAGCAGGACCGCCGGCCGACGATGGAGATCATCCTCAAGCTGGTCTGCGAAGAGATGGGGGTGACCGCCAAAGAGGTGAAGGGGCGGAAGCGGGTGGCGACCATCGCTACACCTCGCAAGGTGGCCGTCTTCCTCTGCCGCCGCCACACCGACGAGTCCTTCCCCGCGCTGGGCCGCTTCTTCGGCGACCGCGACCATACGACCATCCTCTCTGCCCACCAGAGCGTGGAGGAGATGCTCAGCCTGAACCACCCCATCCGCACGGTCATCGAGCGGATCGAGCGGCGGATCGCGGCGCTCTAGACGGCGCTTAGCGCGGTGAGGCAGTCGGCCAACCGCTCGTAGTCGTCCATGCAGTTGTAGGCCTGGGCCGAGATGCGGAAGAGCATCGGGCGGCCCTCGCCGAGCGACATGATGGGCAGCTCGATGCGGTGCCTCAGCGTGAGCTCGTCGTAGAGCGACGCGGCGGTAAAGCGGCGGGTGAGCGGCTCGGGCACCACGAAGGTGGCCATGGAGGTGAGCATGCTGTCGGGCGCAGCGGGGGCGACGCCGAGTCGGGCGCAAAGGTGGTCGCGGCCTGCGAGGAGAAGCGACCGGTTGTGGGCCATGAGGCCGGCGATGCCATTGGGATGAAGCGACGCCATGAAGTCGATCGCCTCGGGGAGGCAGAGCTGTGCGGTGGCATCGGAGGTGCCGGTCCAGTCGAACTCGAGATGGAAGCGGCTGCGGTCGGTGCGGGGGCTGTTGGTGCCGTGGCTCACGACGAGCGGACGGAGGCCGTCCTGCAGCGCGGGGGCGACCCAGAGGAAGGCTGCGCCCTTTGGTGCACAGAGCCACTTGTGGCAGTTGCCCGTGTAGTAGCTGGCGCCGAGCGCGGGGACGGTGAGCGGCGTGGAGAGCGGTGCGTGGGCGCCGTCGATCATCACGCGGATGCCGCGAGACTCGAGCTGCGCGGTGAGCGATTCGACGGGAAAGCGGAGGCCCGTGGCGCTGGTGATGTGGTCGAGGAGCACAAAGCGGGTGCGGTTGGTGACGGCGGCCAAGAGCGCGGTTTCCACCTGGGCGACATCGGCGATCGGGAAGGGGACTTCGGCGATGACGAGGCGTGCGCCGGCGCGGTCTGCAGTCTGCTGCAGGATGTTGCGGCAGGCGTTGTAGACGTGGCTCGTCGTGAGAAGTTCGTCGCCGGCTTGGAGGCGGAGCGAGGCGGCCACGGTGGCCACGGCGGTGGTGGCGTTGGCGACAAGCGCGAGGTCGGCCGGCGCGGCACCGATGAGGGCTGCGAGCGCGTTGCGGGAGCGGTCGAGCAGCGGCTCCAGGTGGCGGGCCATGAAGGCCACGGGCTGCTCCTCCATGAGGTGGCAAAGCGCCTGCTGGCGATCCAGCACAATCCGCGGCGTCGCGCCGTAGGAGCCGTGGTTGAGGAAGGTCCACGAGGGGTCGAGCCGCCAGTGAGATCGGGGCGCGAGCGGCTCGCGGAACATGGCTACTCGACGCAGCGGGGCGGCTGGCCGGGGGTTCCGTAGTCGCCGGGGACAGGCGTGAGACTGACTTCGGCGTTGGAGTTGTAGCGGAGCGCCTCGTCCTGGGCCGTCACGCACCAGTCGTCGGTCCAGGTGCCGCCACGGTAGAGCCGCTGCAGCGACTGCGACTCCACGTCCGCGTCGGCGCCATACTCCACGCAGTCGAGGACGCGGCCCCGGTTGTCGTAGAGGATGATCTCGTCCGCGGTGTTCGCGATGGCCATGAAGCAGCGGTCGAAGACGTAGTAGTGGAGGCCCTGGTAGGGCTTGCAGAGGGGGTCGGCGGCGCAGGCCGGGTCGATCTGGGTCTGCTGGTAGAAGGTGAAGAACTCGTAGGGGTCGATGATCGAGTCGGTGGCGACATCGAAGAAGGAGCCAACCTCGGTCAGGGTCGCGCAGATGGCGTCGCCTCCGAAGACACCTTCCGGCGGCGGCGCGCCGATGGTGAACTCGTCGCTGTCGGCATCGGCAACACGGACGCCGTTGAGGTTGAAGGGCGTGGGGCCCATGTTGACCACTTCGAACCACTCGGTCGCGGTGCCGCGGCCCTCGGCGTTGTTCGGGTTGATCTGCAGCTCGGTGATGAAGAAGGTGCTGGTTGGGTCGCGCTGCGGGCAGGTGAAGGTCTTGATGCCGACGCCTGCGGGCGGGGTGGGCGTCTCGGTGGGCGTCCAGACGACAGGGGGCTCGGGGCGGGTGTCGACGGCGGTGTCGACGGCGGTGTCGACGGCGGTATCGGCCGTCGTGTCGGCGACGGTGTCGGGGGTCGTGTCGGCGACGGTGTCCGGGGTCGTGTCGGTGAGGTCGGTGTCGGCCGTGGTATCGGCGCCCGTGTCGGTGAGGTCGGTATCGGCGCCGGAGCCCGTGTCATCGCCGGTCGTATCGACAGGGTCGGTGCTGGAGTCGATGCTGGTATCTGCAGAGCCTGCGCCGGTGTCACGGTCGGTGGGGCGGTCGGTGTCGGTGTTGGGCACAAAGATGGCCTTCTCCTCCTCGGCGCCGCAGGCGATGACCAACAGGAGGAGGGCGAGCGGTGCGCGGTGGGCGGCGGTCATGGAGGTCACGGGGTGGGCTCGGGAGCCAGAGAATGAGCAGCGGCGCAGCCGGCGGCTTGGAGGCGGGCGGCGTCTGCCGCATCTAGCGCAGATGGTGAGAATGCAAAGGGTGGGGCGACGCTGTCACCAAGTGTGCACACAAAGGTGGCGGCAGCGAGGTAGCTCCCCTCGAGGCTGGGGTGGCTGCCATCGGAGGCGTAGAGCCGGAAGAAGAGGCTGGCGCTGTCGAGCGGGTCTTTGCCCGCGGCGAGGTCGCCTTCGCGGATGGCGGCGAAGGCTGCACCCACAGGGACGCGCCGGACGGGATAGCCCGCGGCACGGATCGCCTGCTCCATCTGGGTGTAGCCCTCCGCGAGCAGGTTGTTCATGGTGAGGAAGTCGGGGAAGCGGTCGGGGTTGGAGGCGTCGCCGTTGCGGCGTCCCCAGGTCTGGAAGAGGAGGGTCGTGGCGCGGTGCTCGGTGGCGCGGCGGGCCAGTTCGACCGAGGCGGCCACCGAGTCGATGCGCTCCTGCTGGCTCTCGGGGAAGCCGGGGATCTGGCTCTGGTCCTGCAGGACGACGAAGGTCCAGGCGGGGTAGGGGCCGGTGCCGAGGAAGGCGGCGAGCGGGGTGGCGTCGGTGGCGGCGTCGGAGGCATGTTGCGGGAGCCGGTAGCCGCCCGCGGCAACGCGGCTTGCGGTCACGATGGGGGCGCCGGGGAGGCTGGTGGCGAAGGAGGCCACGAGCTGGTCCAGGTCGTTGTAGTAGGTGTAGCTGTTGCCGACGAAGAGGAGCTCTTGGGGGATGGGCGGGCTGGTGTCGGCCGACGTGTCTTCCGTGATGTCGGGGGCGGTGTCGGCGCTGCTATCGGCCGCATCTTCCGTGGCATCGGCGGCGGTGTCGGCACTGCCGTCGGCGGTCTCGGTCGAGGTGTCTTGGCCGGCGGTGTCGGCGCTGCCTTCCGACGTGTCTGAGGTCGTGTCCGCGGTCGCGGCGGCGCTGTCTTCGACCGTGTCGACAGCGGTGTCGGCAGCAGTCGTATCGCTGCCCTCCGTCGTGTCGGCGGCGGACCTCGGAGACGACGAAACGCCGCAGCCGGAGCCGGCGACGGCGAGCAGGAAGAGGGGGGTGAGGAGGAGCCGTTTCATGGCTCCGAGATTCGCAGGGTTGGCGGTGCCACGCAAGTCTGGTGCGGCTCCGACCGGCGGGGTTCAGGGAGCGAGGATGCGCCAGGGGAGCTGCACCTGTCCGAGCTGCACAATGCCCCGCACCTCGTCGCCGCTGTCGGCCACATGGCCGGGCTCCGCGTCGCTCGGCGTGCAGGTGTAGGTGGAGGCCTCGTAGCCCTCGGCGAGGCTGTCTGCGAGCTTGGTGAAGAGGGCCTCGAGGGCAGCAGGATCGGCAACCGAGGCGTAGACACCGCCCGTCTCTTCGGCGAGGCGCTGGAGGTCGCGGAGGGCCTGCGACTGGTCTGCGTCGACGGCGGTCTGCATGAGGGCCTGCTCGACAGAGGCGCGGCCGAGCCCGATGACATGGACGGTCACATCCTGGCTGTTGGCGAGCTGGGCGACAGAGGCGAGGTCGTGCTCATCGGAGAGGTTGTCTTCGCCATCGGAGAGGACGACAACGACCCGCTTCACGGCGAGCTCGTCGATGGTGGGCGGCTCGGGGACGGTGGGGTCGACGGTCATGCCGCCACCGCCGTCGGCGTCGAGGCCGGAGCCGTCGTCCACGGTGGGTAGGATGGGCAGGTCGGTGCCGTCGTCCACGGTGCCGAGGTCGTCGGTGTTGCCGTCGAAGTCGTCGCCGAGGTCGAAGTCCTCGGTCTCGTCGGTGTGCTCGCAGAGGCCGAAGTGGGCAGCCATGGCGGTCTGGTAGCCGTTGGCGTCGCCTGCGGTGCGGGTGATGGTCTCGGCCAGTGCGTCCCAGAGCGGCGTGCCGTACTCGCGGGAGCCGTCGACGCGGTTGAGTGCCTGGTCGAGCTGGCCGTTGCCGGGCGAGAAGTCCATGAGGGCGTTGGCGTCCTGGAAGGCGTGGAGTTGGTCGGTGCCGAAGTCGAAGAGGCCGACGCGGCTGCTGGGGACGCGGGCCTCGATGCGCTCGAGGAGGGTGCGGGTGGCCGAGACACGGGCGCGGTCGGGGTCGTGGGGGCAGGTGACGCAGAGGTCGCCGTACTGGCTGGCGGGGTAGGAGCGCTCCATGGAGCCGGAGTCGTCGAGGAGGACGGCGACGGAGTTGAAGCGGCTGGGGCGCTCGGTGACCTGATCCTGCGGAGTGCAGTCGGTGTAGGTGCCGTCCTGGTTGGCGACCTTGACCTTGAGGAAGGAGGGCAGGCCGATGGACTTCTGCTGGCTGCCGGCGGGGGCAGT
>JBIIFW010000171.1:0-5627 GCA_044236985.1 Bradymonadia bacterium
GCGCACCGAAGGTGACCGCACTGCGGCTGAAGATCTTGGTGTTGGTGCCCAGCTGCGCGTGGACCTCGAGCCCGATGACGGCTTCGTACTGTGTCTTCATACCTTCTCTCCCGAGGCGGCCGGAGGGGCTTCCATTTTGCCGAGGCGACGCTCCAGCGCGAGCGCGGCACCAAAGAGGCTCTTCTCCGCGAAGGGCGCCGCAAGCAGCTGCACGCCTACCGGGAGGCCGTCGGAGGTGAGGCCGGCCGGGACAGACATCGCGGGCAGGCCGGCAAGGTTGGCAGGGATGGTGTAGATGTCTGCGAGATACATCGTGAGCGGGTCTTCGCTGTGCTCGCCGAACTTGAAGGCCGCGGTGGGCGCGGTGGGCGTGAGCATGACGTCGCACTGGCGGAAGGCCGCCTCGAACTCACGCACGAAGACGGAGCGAACCTTCTGGGCCCGCTGGTAGTAGGCGTCGTAGTAGCCGGCGCTGAGCACGAAGGTACCGAGCATGATGCGCCGCCGGACCTCGGCACCGAAGCCGAAGGTGCGGGTGCGGCGGTAGGTGTCGATGAGGCTCGTAGCGGTGGTGTCGCGGTGGCCGTAGCGCACGCCGTCGAAGCGGGCGAGGTTGCTCGAGGCCTCCGCGGAGGCGAGGATGTAGTAGGTCGCGACCGCATACTTCGAGTGAGGGAGCGAGACCTCAACGATCTCGGCGCCCTCGGCCTTCAGCGCGTCGAGCGCAGCGTCGAGTCGGGCGCGGATCTCCGGGTCGAGCCCCTCCGCGAGATACTCCTTCGGCACACCGACACGCAGGGGTGCCGGAGCGTTCAGCAGCTCGTCGAGCGCGGGGACCGGCGCGTCGGAGGTGGTCATGTCGCCACCGTCCTGACCCGCCATCACGGAGAAGAGGAGGGCCGCATCTGCCACATCGGTGGTGAAGGGACCGATCTGGTCGAGGCTCGAGGCGAAGGCGACCAAACCGCGGCGGCTGATGCGGCCGTAGGTCGGCTTGAAGCCGACGACACCGCAGAAGGAGGCCGGCTGACGGATGGAGCCGCCCGTGTCGGAGCCAAGCGAGGCGAGGACGGCGCGGCTGCTCACTGCGACGGCGCTACCGCTGCTCGAACCGCCGGGAACCCGCTCGGTATCCCAGGGGTTGAGCGCCCGGCCGAAGACCGAGGTCTCGCCCGACGAGCCCATCGCGAACTCATCCATGTTGGTCTTGCCGATCACGACGGCACCGGCGGCGCGGAGGCGCGAAACCGCCGTCGCCTCGTAGGTCGCGACAAATCCACCGAGCATCTTCGAGGCGCAGCTGGTCTCGAGCCCCTCGGTACAGAGGTTGTCCTTTACCGCTACGGGAACACCGGCAAGCGGGAGCCGCTCGCCGGCGGCAACACGCGCATCCACCGCGCGCGCATCGGCAAGAGCTCGCGCGCCATCGATATGCACGAAGGCCCCGAGCGAGGCCGTGGCCTCCATCCGGGCAAGCGTCTCGACCACAACCGACTCCGCCGTGCGATGGCCCGAACCGACCGACGCAGCAATCTCCAGACAGGTCTGCTCAGCCACCTTCGCCTCCACCATCGAGCACCCTGGGCACCACAATCTGATCGCCCATCCGCACAGGGGCGTTGGCGAGCATCGCCGCCGCGCCGGGCGTCGCGACAGCCACATCTTCGGCGAGTGCTGTTGGCAGCGCGATAGGATGGGTCATGGGCTCTTCGCCCTCCACATCCACCTCGGAGAGTTGGTCAACGAAGGCCAGGATGCGCGACATCTGCTCGGCGAGCCGGTTCTGCTCCTCCGTGGGAAGCAGCGAGAGGTCGAGCCTCGCTAGCTCCGCAGTGTGTTTGAGCGTCTCAAGCGTCACAGACATGGGGCGTCCTGCAGATGGGTTCTTGGCTGCGCGCCCTTTACCGCTCCACCGACGATTGGCAAGTCTGGCTACGGCGCCTCTACCCGCAACGCGAGCTCGCCGCCCGGCTTGCGCTCATAGGGCCACGGCTTAAGATGGTAGGGATAGGGGGCCGGCACAAAGGTGAAGCCGGCTGCCACGGGACTGGGCCGGACGATGAGTTCCGGCTCGAGCTTGGGAAAGGGCTGACCGATGGGGCGCCTGTCGACGAAGGAGAGCACCGTCAGCGCTGCTCCGATCACGACCAACAACCAACCGACGCGACGTCCACGATCTGCATTCTCTCCAGCCATCTCTTGCAAGCTCCCTGACGCGTGTGACCTCGCGATTGTGGTACCATGAGCGCCATCGCGCAAGGCTCTCGTCAGCCCTGTTCCGCCCGCACAATCGCCTCAACCGTATACTGCGGCTTGCGCAGCGAGTTCTCGTAGAGCCGCCCCAGATACTCTCCCATCACGCCGATGCTCAGGAGCTGAACGCCGGAGAACATCGCGACCGACAGCGCGATGAAGGCGAAGCCCGGCACCACTGAGCCGCGCACGAGGTAGTTGGCAACAATGAACAGGCCGACAAGCATCGCAACGACCACAGAGAGCAGGCCGAGCGCAGAGGCGACGCGGAGTGGTGCGGTGCTGTAGCCGACCGTAAGGTCGAGCATGTAGTTCACCAGCTTGCGGAGGGTGTAGCCCGACGCCCCACCCTGCCGCGGCGCATGTTCGCAGGTCATCGTCGCGGTCGCCGCGCCAGACCAGCTGAGAAGCACATCGATGGCGACATTGCGCCCCTCGTACCGCTCGAAGGCATCGCGCAGCCGGGCGGGAAAGGCGCGGAAGGCCGACAGGTCTGTGGCTGCGCTGAACCCCACAAAGCGGGCCAAAAACCGCTTCGCCGACCGCGAGGTGAAGTTCCGCCAGGCGCCATGCTGAAGCCTGCTTGCAACGCCGTAAACGATGCCTCCCGATGCTCGCGATGCCACGACGAGCCGCGGCACCTCTTCGGGGCTGTGCTGCAGGTCTTCGTCCATCGTCACGATGGTGCTCCCTTGCGCCATGCGGATGCCCAACAGCGTCGCGGGGTGCTGCCCATAGTTCCGGCCCAGCAGCACAGCCGCAACACGTTTGTCGGCTGCCGCAAGCCGGCTCGCGATGGCCCAGCTCCCGTCTCTGGGCCGGTCGCAGACGAGGAGCACCTCGAAGGTCAGACCGGCTGCATCGAGCGAGGAGCGGAGCCCATCCAGGAGCGCCTCAAGGGTACTCTCTCCACCATAGACCGGGACCACAACGCTAACGGCAGGGCTCTTGGATGACGGTTCCATCAGGCGCCTCGAAGGATGGCAGAGGCAGCGTTGCGCCCCGACAGGAGCGCGCCGATCACGCCGTGGCCGGCGCGGGTGTTGGCGCCGCAGAGGAAGAGGCCCGGCAGGTGGGTCCTGTAACCGGGCCTGCCCTGCATGAACTGGGCAGGCGTTGCCGCGAGCCCATAGGCCGTGCCGTTGGTAGCGCGGGTGTAGCGGCCGTGGGTCATCGGGGTGGCCGACTCGCGCAGCACGATGCGAGACGCAAGGCCTGGGAAGAGCCGCTCGGCACGTGCGATGAGCTGGCGCTCCACCTCGGCCTTCGCTGCCTCGTAGCGGGGCTCGTGGCGGTAGCTCCAAGACCACGGCGCATCATCCACATCCGCGCCCCAGAGCTCCTTCGAGGAGGGCATCAGCGTCATAATCTCGAGGGTCTGATAGCCGGCAGGCGCGTGATGGTCACAGGTCGGATCTTTAAGCGAACCGCTGGTGATGTAGCAGCCCTGCGTCCGGGCCACGCCATCGGCTGCGTTCGCATACATTGCATCCACATCGTAGCCGTCCGACTCCCAGATGTTCCCCGCGCCAAGCCCAAGCTCCCGCAGGTCGCCCTCCACGCCCAGGCAGGTCATGAAGAGTCCGCCCGCCATCTCATAGCCGGCCACCCGGCTCCGTACCGCATCGGGTACCGCCGATTCAGGCAGCAGCTCCGAGAAGGTGCGCTTGAGATCGGCGTTGGAGAGCACCACCCCCGCCTCAATGGTCGAGACCGTCCCGCGCTTATCGACCTCGATACCAGCAGCCCGTCCGTCGCGCACAACAATCTTCCGAACCGGGTGTCGTAGGTGCACCGTCCCGCCCGCCGCCTCGATGACCGTCGCAAGGCCATCGGCGATCGCCTGTCCTCCGCCCCGCGGATACCAGGCGCCGCCAAAGTAGTGGTTGGCAAGACCAGCATGCAGGAGCGCGCTCACCTTCGCGGGCGGAAGCCCGTAGTCGCCATGCTGGCCGAGCATCACGGCGCGGAGCCGGAGGTCGGTCGTGCAGTCGTCGAGCACCTCACCGATGGTTGCGCTCCGGTATCGGGCTACCAGCCGCCCCTTGGTCGCCATCTGCCAGAGCATGCCAAGCGATGGCTTGCCCGCGCTGCGCTCCATGGCGCGCGAGGCGAGTTCGACCTCGTCGAGAAAGCGCACGTAGCGGTCGATGCCGCGGCGCTCCGCGGGGAAGAGCGCCAGCAGCCGCTCACGGTAGACCTCTCTGCTTGCAGGGATGCGGAAGCGAAAGTCGGGGAAGACGAGCGTGTCGAAACCGTCGGGATCGAGCTGCTCCCATTCCAGCGCTACGCCAGCCTCACCGAGCAGCCGGGTGAGCGTGCCCTCGGGCCCACACTCCCCCACATAGTGGAGGCCGATATCGAAGGTGTAGAGCCCACCCGGACCGCGGCGCTGGAACATGGTGCAGCTTCCGCCGGCGACATAGTGACCGTCGAAGACTGCCACCCGCTTGCCCGCCCGCGCCAGCCGCGCTCCGGCCTCAAGCCCGCCGAGCCCTGCGCCGACGATGGCAACATCGACCCGCTCAGGGAGCGCCTGACGGCTCCTGCGCGACGAGGCGCGGCTTGGGCTCCAGCGCTCCTCCTGCGCCTGATCTGACAACGGCTCGCTCATCCCTGCTCCTCCCGCAACACCCGCTCAAGAATCGAGCGGTAGTTGGAGGAGGGGAGCGCATCAACAGCCCGCCGGAAGCCCTCGGACGACAGGAAGCCAGCGCGGTAGGCGGCCTCTTCGGGACTGCCGACCAGCAGCCCTTGGCGCTGCTCAATCGCCGCGACAAAGCTGCTCGCAGACAACAGGTTCTCTGGTGTGCCCGTATCAAGCCAGGCGATGCCCCGACCCATGGGCTGCGCCCGCAGACGGCCCTCTGCCAGGTAGGCACGATTGAGGTCGGTGATCTCCAGCTCGCCGCGCGGCGACGGCTTGAGCGCACGGGCCCGCGCGGCGGCATCCGGCGGATAGAGATAGATGCCCGGAACCGCCCAGTTCGACCGTGGCTGCTGGGGCTTCTCCTCGATGGAGAGCACAGAGAAGTCTGCATCGAACTCAACCACGCCATACTCCGACGGGTTGCTCACCTGATAGGCGAAGACAGTCGCGCTCTCATCCGTGTGGGCCATCGCCGCGCGGAGGAAGTCGAGGCGGCCGTAAATGAGATTGTCGCCGAGCATCAGCATGCTCCGCGCCTCGCCCACAAAGGTCGCCGCAATGACGAGCGCCTCGGCAATCCCCCGGGGCTCCGACTGCACCGCATACTCAAGGCGCATTCCCCAGGCGCTGCCGTCTCCCAGCAGCTGCTGAAACCGTGGGATGTCCTCCGGCGTCGAGATGATCAGCACCTCACGGATGCCCGCCACAATCAGCGTCGTCAGCG
>JBIIFW010000222.1:0-4677 GCA_044236985.1 Bradymonadia bacterium
CCGCCTGCTTTACCCGTGTCACGCCCTATCCCATCGCCTGTTTTCGCCCTGCTTGACCGCCCTCGGCACCCGACCTACCACGCACCCACGAACTTCGGAGCGCAACCTTGCTGCAGATATCTCGACGCGTAGAGTATGCCTTACGGGCGGCGCTGCATCTTGCGGCGCAAGAGCCAGGTGTGCCGCTCAGCTTTCGGGAGATTGGAGAGCAACAGGGAATCCCCAAAGATTTTCTCGCAAAGATCCTGCGAACCCTTGTTGATGCAGGGATTATTGAGAGTTCACGCGGGAGTGCGGGCGGCTTTTGGCTTGCGCGTGAGCCTGGTTCGGTGACCTTCCTGGAGGTCATCGAGGCCGTCGATGGGCGGGTGGCGCTGAACCAGTGTTCGGAGCACGGTGAGGGCTGCTCCAAATCTCCCGCATGCGAGATGCGGGACGTCTGGCAGGCCGCAGAGCGGGCCATGCTGGAGGTCTTTCGCGACCATACGCTGGCAAGCGGCAGGAGCCGGGTTGACCTTTTCGCCCTCGCCGCTCGCCCTCGCCGCTCAGACGGCAGCGCAGACGTTCAGTAGCCGTTCCGGAAGGTTACCCGCATCCCTGCCCCGATTTCATTGGCGCCTGCCGAACGGATGACTGCTGTGGCGTAGGTGGCCGTGGCGTATACGACCATGGCCTCGCCGTAGCGCTGCCAAGGGAGCTCGTCGCGGACATTCTCGTAGTCGACATTGCCGTCGAGCGAGGCCTGGATCTGGGCAGCCTCGTCCTGCCGGTCCCAGATGGCGAGCCGGTTGCCCGGCCGGATGCCGTCGTCCCATCCGGCATTCACAAAGATGTAGTCCTGCTCGTGGAGAATGGCTCGGTTCGAGGAGGTGCCGATGATCTCGGCCTCGTAATCGACCGTATTGGCCTTGGGCTCAACGAGGAGCAGCTGCGGCTGGTTGACGAAGAGGATGTCGCCGCGGCGAATGACATTCCAGAGCTGGCTGATCACCCCCGAGACGAGCTCGGTATCGTCGTGGCGCTGGCGCACCGCGATGCGGCCGATAACCTCATACTCCACGGCGATGAGCTCTTCCGTCGCATCATCGATAACGCGGTTCACGACCCGGTTGATGGCATACTCCTGACCCACAACGACCTGGTCGGGGTCGACGAACTCGAGATAGACCTCATCCTCGGGCTGCAGGAGTTCTCGACCGGTGCGGGCATACTTGATTTTGCCAAGCTCCTGGAGCTCGGAGCCGGTCCAGAACCCTGCCATCGGGTAGAACTTTCCGACATTCTTCTGGAACTTCGCAACCGCCTGCTTGGAAGCCACCTCCGCAGCCGTCGCCACCACCTCGGGCCGGAGGAAGAGGTTGTCGCCCGGGTAGATCCAGTGTGGGTTGGTGACCTGCGGGTTGTAGGACCAGAGGCGGGGCCAGAGGTAGGCGTCCTCGAGGTAGAGCATGGAGAGGTCGAACAGCGTGTCGCCCTGCACGACGGTGTGGCTGTCCGGCAAGTCCAGGGGGCCGCCGGACGCGCGATTGGGATTGACCATCACCTGGTCTGCCGCGGCCTGAGCTGCGAACAGGGCCAGAGAAGCAGCGGCGCCGGCCATCGAGATTTGGATGCTTCGCTTCATGGGGAACACCGTGACCTTGAATGAACTACTGGAGCGCCCGCATGCGCTCGGTGGCGCGTCGGGCAGCATCGGTACTGGGATAGGTTGCGGCGAGCTGCGCGAGGACCTCTTTGGTCCGGTCGAGCTGCTGAAGACGCTCGTAGCTGAGCGCAACCTTGAGCAGGGCATCGGGCACCTTGTTGCCGTCGGCATACTCGCTGACAACCTTCTGGAAGAGACCCAGTGCGTCGTCGTATCTGCCCTCGCCGTAGGCACACTCGCCGAGCCAGAAGTAGGCGTTGTCGAGGTAGTCGTCGGCAGGGCCGGAGGCGACGAACTTCTGAAGTCCCGCCTTCGCGTCTGCGTAACGGCCCTGGTTGAAGGCATCGAGCGAGGTGCGGTAGACAACGAGCGGGGAGCCGTCGAGCGGGGCTGCTGCGGGGGCAGTTTCAGCGGATGCACGGGCGGCTACCGGGGCAGCTTCCTGAGAGAGAGCGGGGAGCCGGTCGCCGTTGGTGACAACGGGCGGCAGCGCCTTGCGTTGGCCACCGCCACCACCACCGACGGCCGTGGTCTTGGCCGGCGTGCGTGCGTCGCGGCTGCCATTGGTGGCGAGCCACTTCTGGTAGAACCCTTCGTCAACAACGACCTCGGGGCCATTGGCATTGGGTGCTGCTTCTGGCGTGGCGACAGCGACCTGCGGCGCAGGTGCAACAGGTGCTGGAGCAGCTCTGCGCACCACCGGGGGCTGCGGACGGGCCGGGTCGAGCGTGACCACGGGGAGCTGCGGAAAGAAGTCACCGGAGCTGGCAGAACCACGCACCGATGGCTGCGGATAGCCGGAGCTGGGGCTGTCGTAACTCTGCGGGCCGGTCCGCTGACGCTCGAGCGTGAGGCGCGCCGCCTCGACCCTGTCTTGAAGGAGGAAGACACGCTCTTCGAGCTCTTCGATGCGCACCCGATAACGCCCGTTGGAACGCTCCAACTCCGCCATCCGATCCTTCATCGTGGAGACATCTTCTGGCGTCACAGCAGCAACGCCGCCACAGGCCGAAAGCCAGGTGAGCGAAAGAGCGCCGAGAAAGAACGGTTTGAGCGGAGACCGAATCATGGGAAGCAATGTAGCCGACCGACCGCACCTGTCAAAGAAGTCACAGCCATCTTGACGATCCTTTGAGCGCGTGCGAGGGCGACCCCCAACGAAGGAGCACCATGAGCACGCCTGTCGACCGCGAGAACTTTGCCGCTTGGAACGAAGAGATGGTGCGCCAGTTCAACCCGGACGCCTACCACAACCACCCCAGCCCGGTGGTCCGGATGGTGGAGGCGCTTCGCGTTCGCGCCCTGCTCTCAATGCTCTCTGCTGCCCCGCGCCACCGCGTGCTCGAGGTGGGTTGCGGCGCCGGCAACATCCTCGCAAAGCTACGATCGACCGACCTTCACGGCATCGACATCAGCGACCTCATGGTGGAGTCCGCCAAGGCCCGCCTCGGCAGCCGCGCAACCATCGTGAAGGGCGACGCCGAACATCTGCCCTACCCCGACCGTCACTTCGACCGAGTCTACTGCTCCGAGGTGCTCGAGCATGTGCTCGACCCCGAGGCAGTGATGAAGGAGATGCGGCGCGTGGTCGCCGACGACGGCGTGGTTGCGGTCTCGGTGCCCAACGAGGCCTTTATCAACGGTGTGAAGCGGGTGCTCTTCAAGACGGGCCCGCTCGGCCGGCTGCTGCTTGGCGCTGGCGAGGGCGGCTACGAGTCGGTGGAGCGGATGGATGATGCCTGGCACCTGCATGCCTTCGACCGTGCGATGCTCGAGCGCATCGCGTCGCCCTACTTCGTCATCGAGGAGGTGGTCGCGATCCCGACGCCGGTGACCCCCATCCGGTTCGCGGCGCGGCTCCGACCCCGCTAACGCCTCGACGCGCGGCGGCGGGCGGCGACGAGGAGCCACGCGAGAAGGACTGCTGCCACGGCGGCTGGCCACTCGCCAGCCAGTACGAAGAGGGTCTTGCGCGCTGTCATGAGCGGCACGTCCAGCAGGAGCGTCTCCGCGCCTTCGAGCGAGGTCTGCTCGAGCAGGCGCCCGACCGGGTCGACGCGGCCACTGATGCCGGTGTTGGTGCTGCGGATGAGTGTGGTGCGGAGCTCGATTGCGCGGAACCGGGCCAGCGCGAAGTGGAGGGCGGGCTCGCTTGTTTTGCCGAACCAGGCGTCGTTGGTGAGGTTGATGAGGAGGTTGGGCTGCTTTGCGGCCAGCTCGCGCGTGAAGGCAGGGATGATGTCTTCGTAACAGATGAGGGCGCCGATGCGGGCAGCTGGCCCGTTGGCGCGCGGCAGCGTGAGGAGGACCGGCTCGGTTCCGGCGGCAAAGTCGCCCATGCCTGGCAGTTGGAACAGGTCGACGCCCGTGAGATAGTAGAGCCAGCGCCCTGCCTCGAAGTTCTCGCTGAAGGGCATCAGGAACTTCTTGTCAGCCAGCCCCATCACCTCTCCCTCGGCGTTGAGAAGGACCGCAGAGTTAAAGACCATGCGATTGCCCGCGCCGGGCGGCTCGCGGAGCTGCTCCTGTTCGGTCAGCGGCCGCATGGTGACGAGGCCGGTCAGCAGTGGCGTCGCGAAACCGCGCTGCGGCACCGACCGGTCGGCGAGGCTCGTGCCTGCGGCGAAGTCAGCGTTGGTGTCGTCGACGAGCGGCGCGTCGCTGCGGGGGAACCAGCTGGTGTCGCGGCCGATGCCGCGGCCGAGCCGCGCATTTTCTCGTGCTTTACCGCGGTTTTCGTGACGGCCGGTAGCGGTCAGCGTGCGCGGCGGGCTGAACATGGTCTCGGGCCAGACGATGAGCTCTGCGCCCTGCTGTTCGAGCTGCTGCGAGGCCCGCTGGTGAATGAGCAGGTTGTTGATGGAGAGCCGCGAGTTGTGCTTCTCTTTGACGCCGATGTTGGCCTCAACAACGCCCACCTTCAGCTGCGGAGCGGCAGCGATCTCGGCGTCGATGGTCCCCATTCGGAGCCAGCCCCCGAGGTGGAGGATTGCGAGGATGGCTGCTGCGAAGAGGGCGCGGCGAGCGGCTCC
>JBIIFW010000172.1:0-5534 GCA_044236985.1 Bradymonadia bacterium
CCAGCGGACCGTGCTGGCCATGAAGGGGGCGGTGGCAACGGGAAGAATGGGGGCGGGAAAGGCGTCGAGCAGGCCGAGCTGCGTTGTTGCGCTGGAGCCCGCGTCGTCGAGGAAGCGCAGGTAGCCGCCGGTGGCCGCGTCGTCGGAGCCTGTGAAGGGGAATCCGCCTTCGGAGAGCCGGCTCTCAAAGTGGCGGGTGAAGACGGGAGTGATGGCTGGGATGAAGGGAATGGGAAACGCTTCATCGAGCGGCTTGCTGGGCTGGCGAGCACGCACGGGAACCGCGATGGAGGATGCGCGGGCCGCGCCGAAGACTGCCGTCACCCGGGTGGCGACACTGTTGCCGTCGCCAATCAGCGCCTCAGCAAACGCAACATTGCGACCGCGTCGGAGCAGCCGAACTTCGATGGTGATGGGGCCTGCTGGCAGCGGCGACATGAAGACCGTCTCGGTCGACAGCACGGGCGGAAGCCCCTCGATCGACTGCTCCATGGCGCGGAGGCCGAGCGCCGCGACGATGCCTCCGTAGAGGGTGCGACCCTGCAGCCAGTCCTCTCCGACGGTCAGCGAAAAGGTACCGGCTCGGCCGGCCACCGGCATCGCCGAAGCCATCAGTTCGTTCCAGGTCGTCATCGTCACTCCCAAAGGTCGCCCGCTCCTAGGCGGGGCCTCGGAAGGTGACAATGCCGCACAGGGTCAAAAGGTGCTTGCCCCCCGCCCCCCTGCTGCTAAATGGCGCCGCCGAGCCGTACAGAGTTCCTCTGTTCTCCGGAACTCGTGTTGACGTCCCAGCGAAGCAGCGCAGCCTCGACCGCAATCCTCAAGCGTGCCAGAGAGCAGCGGAAGCCTCGCTAGAATCCAGAAGTCACCGCCGACACATCCAGACTGTTTTCTTGCCCGCGCTCATGCGGGCCCCCTGTTGCATCGGGCCCCCGTGCAAGAGGTTTCGGAAGGAGGGCAAACACGTTGGAAGCACTCGGTCGTCATTGCATCATTGAGTATTACGGTTGTCCGAGCGAGATCATGAACGATGTGAAGCTCATCGAAGATGCCATGGTTGGTGCTGCGCGCGCGATGCGTGCCAACATCGTGGCCTCTGAGTTCCACCACTTCAATCCGCATGGCGTCAGTGGCATGGTCATCATCAGCGAGTCGCACCTCTCCATCCATACCTGGCCGGAGTACGGTTACGCGGCCGTTGATGTCTTTACCTGCGGCGATGTCATCGACCCGACCAATGCGCACGAGATGCTCCGCGAAGCCTTCAAGCCCACGAGTGAGTCGGTCATGGAGCTCAAGCGCGGACTGCTCCGCGTGCCGAAGGGCAGCCTGCCGAAGGCCTACGCCGTAAAAGAGTAGGCTGCTGCCCCCAGCCGCTGTGTTGAACGCTGCGCGGTGAAAGCGCAGAATACCCGGAGAGACATGTGAGACCCGCGACCGCCATCAGCCAGTGTCTCTCGGAGCGGCCGCTTCTCACCACCTTCGTTGCGATGCACGACCCGACGGTTGTCGGGCTCATAGCCGCCGCCGGCTTTGACGGCGTGGTCATCGACCAAGAGCATGGCGCCATGCCCATCTCGGTTGCGCGCACGCTCATCCTCGCCGCGCATGCGGCAGGGATGTACGCCTTTGTGCGACCACCCGACATCCGTCGCGGCTCCCTTCAGGATGCCCTCGAGGCGGGTGCCGACGGCCTGCTTGCCCCGATGGTTGAGACGTTTGAACAGGCACGCGCGCTCGTAGGTTGGAGCCACTATCCGCCGGAGGGTAGCCGCGGCTTTCACCCGCTCACGGGCGCCTCCTCCTACAGCGCTCTGCCAGGCGGACCTGCGGCTCGAAATGCGAGCCTCTTTGTTGCGGCGCAGATCGAGACGGCGCGCGGCCTCGCCAACCTCGAAGCCATCGCCGCCGTGCCAGGCCTCGACGCACTCTTCCTCGGACCCGGTGACCTCTCCCTCTCGCTCGGCGTCGCACCCGACGCACCCGAGCTTCATGCCGCGCTCGCCTCGCTTGCGAACGCCACGCGTTCGAGAAACCTCCAGGCGGGCACGTGGGTAGCCGGCCCCCCGCAGGCTGCACAGGCCCATGCGCTCGGCGTGCGCTGGCTCGTAGCAGGCGGCGACGCTGGCATGCTGCTGCAGGCCGCACGCGGGCTCGCGGGCGATGTTCGGAACGTGTTGGTGTGAAGGTCGCGGTTGTCGGCGCAGGCCCTGCCGGCGCACTGATCGCCTGCGGCCTCGCGGAGCGTGGCTGCGATGTCACCCTGTTTGAGCGCCGTAGTGACCCGCTCAGCATCCCGGACGCCCAACGTACCATCCAGCTCTCGCTCTCGCCGCGGGGCCTAAAAGCGCTCGAGGCTGTCGGCCTTCGCGAGGCAGTCATGGCGCAGGGGATTCCGCTCGCGGCGCGCGTCTTCCATCCGCGAGATGGTGCATCTCGCCTTCTCCCCTACCCCGACCCGACCTGGCGCAATGCCTCGATCGATCGCCACACGCTCGCCGCGACCGTGCTGGAGCGCGCGCTGGCGCAGCCCCGGCTTACAACGCGATTCGGCGCGACCGTCGCAGATGTGGACGTGCGCAGCGCGAGCGTCATCACTCGCGCCTCCGACGGCAGCCTCTCGCACGAGCAGTTCGACCTCGTCATCGGTGCGGACGGCGTCGCGTCGCAGGTTCGTGCAGCGCTCGTCCGTTCGCCCGAAGTCGACTTTGCCAAGCGAGTATCACCTTGGGGTTACGCGGAACTCAGCTTCACGCTCCCACTTGGCGACGCCTACCGCGTCCCGGCCATCCACGTCTTCCCGCGAGAGACCTTTTTCATCGCCAGTTTCCCGGGGCGCGACGGGAGCCTCCACGGCACGCTCGTGGCGCAGCACAGCGCCTGGCAGGCGGCGCGCGACGCCGGACGGCTCACAGACCTGCTGCGGCGCGAACTCCCCGACCTCGTGCCCTGCCTCTCGCGGCCAATCGAGCAGGTGACCGATCGGCCCCTGCTCCCCATCACCATCGTCCGTTGCGGAAGCTGGACCGACGGCGAGAAACTCCTGCTGGCTGGCGACGCCGCCCATGCGACTGCGCCTTTCATGGGCCAAGGTGTGAACATCGGCCTTGAGGATGGTGCGGCGTTGCTTCGCGTCTGGGACGAACAGGGCGGCGACCGACAGCGAGTCTGCGAGGCCTACCAGCGGGAGCGGGTCGCGGAAGGACTGGCCTGCTGCGACTTGTCCGAACGTGCCGCAGATCTGCTGCTCCGCATGCCACCCGAGAACCCGCCGCCAACACCCCATCCGCTCACGCGGCTGAACTTCATGGGCCACCGCTACGCCGACGTTGCGCGCGATGTCATCCCCGGCTGGCAGCCAGAAATCTATGCACAGGCCGCCGCGCCTGCGCTGGGCGACGGTCTGCAGTTTCCCACGGCGCTTCTGGAGCCCTTCGATGCCTCTCCGGGGGCCCTGCTCTTTCGCCAAGGCGATGCCGCCGACGAGCTCCTCGTGCTGCGATCCGGCAGCGTCCTGGTGGCCTCGCCCACGCTCGGCGCCCTGAGCCTGCGTGGCCCCACCGTCATCGGCGAGATGGGGTGGCTCGGCAGTCCACATCGCACAGCCAGCGTGACCTGCGAAACCCCCTGCTCGCTCGCACGGCTCACCTACGCCAAACTCGATACCTTCTGCACCACACAGCCGGCGCTCGCGCTGCCACTGCTGCGCCAGCTCGCAACATTGGCGATGGACCGGCTCAACGGGCGCTTCCACCGCGCGCCGAGCTACCTCATCCTGCAGGCCGGTGCCGAGGCGCAGCAGCTCGAGAAGCTCGCAACCGACTTCCGAGAACTCCTCGCGGGCACCGCGCTCATCGGCGGAGAGCGGGAGGCGGAGATCTTGGAGCGCAGCGGCCTGCGACTCACGCGCCTGCTGCCTGAAGAACACCTTATCGAGGCGCTCCTGGTGGCCATCGACGCGGGCGAACTCGCTGGCGCCGTGCTCCTCGGCTCGCTCGCAACGAACCGGCAGCTGACGCAGCGACTGGATGCCAAGGGTGTCGCATGGACGACCGACGAGGATGAGGCCCGTGCCCTGCTGCAGCGCCGTGCACAGGCAACAGTTTCGTCAGGCCTTCATGCGGTTCTGACACCTGCCTGATTGCGCACCCTCCTGCCGCTCGATGCATCTCACTTCCGCTTCCTCAACGTCGAAAAGGACTTCTTATGATTCAGATTGGCGACACCCTCCCAGACGTTGAAGTTTTCGAGGCGAATCCCTCCCAGAAGGTGACCACAGCGCAGCTCTTCGGGGGGAAGCGGTGCCTCCTTTTCGGCGTGATTGGCGCCTTCACCTCAGGTTGCAGCAAGGTGCATCTCTCTGGGTATGTCGCCGAGGCAGGCGCGCTGCAGGACAAGGGCTATGAAGAGATCTTCTGCGTCTCCGTGAACGATGCAGCCGTGATGTCCGCCTGGGGCGCTTCGCAAGGCGCAGATGGCAAGGTCCGGCTTCTGGCCGACCCGCAAGGCGCGCTCACAAAGGCGCTCGGCCTCGACATCCAGGTTGCCCATCTCGGCGGGCTTCGTTCGAAGCGCTACGCGATGATCGTCGACAATGGCGTGGTAACCGACCTGCAGGTGGAGCCGGATAGCTTTGGGCTTACCTGCTCGCTCGCCTCGTCGATCCTCGACCGCGCCTAGTCTCGAGGAGCTGCTCGGCTCACGATGGAGAGCCGAGCAACGCCTAACTACTCGGCCTCTTTGACCGTGCCAGGGCGCCAGATGGTTCCCGGACCGACCTCGTCAGCGATGGTGGGCAACGCCCAACCGGGCTGACCCGCGATGCGCCGCCGGATGTAGTTGGGCAGCGCGATGCAGGCCCGCATCACGTCGGCGTTGAAGACGCGGAGTTCGGGCTCGAGGGCCGCGACGCGTGCCTCGGGCACCGGCACAGCGCCAACATCGACGCTCTGGCTGGCAGCCGTGAAGGCCCAGACACAGCCCGGGTAGGAAAGCGTCTGACCGAGGTAGAGGCGGGCATGCGTGTAGATGGAGGAGAGCAGCTCGTGGATGCGCGCTACGCGGTCGAGGTAGAAGCTCGGCGAGTCGCTCTGCGGCACAAGGATGCCGGTCTCGCCCAGCAGCGCAGCGCAGTTGCGGTAGAACCCCTCCGTGAAGAGGTCGACTGCGGCATCAACCGGGTCGGTCGAGTCGACGAGGATGAGGTCGTACTGCTCGCGGTTGGCGACAGCACGCTCCACGAAGGCCACGCCGTCGTCGACGATGACACGGGCCTTGGGGTGGTCGAGCGCCGCAGCCACATCGGGGAAGTACTGACGCGAGACACGGATGACCTCGCCGTCGATGTCGACAAGGTGGGCCTCTTCGACCTCGGGGTGCCGGAGCACCTCGCGAAGCGTGCCGCCGTCGCCACCACCGATGATGAGCACCCGCTTGGGCGACGGATGGGCGAACATGGCCATGTGGGTGAGCATCTCATGGTAGCCGCTCTCGTCCCGCTCGGTCACATTGGTGACGCCGCCGAGGGCTAGAAC
>JBIIFW010000173.1:0-5502 GCA_044236985.1 Bradymonadia bacterium
CTCAAGCACCCGATTGCCCACAAACTTGAGCATCGCGTTGGGTACGACTGTTCCGCCGTGATCGCCCGACCAGGGGGCATGCTCGCACAGGATGACGCGCACCGGTAGCCGCTCTAGCCGGCGCAGGATCGCCTCGAGAAGGCGCGGCTGCAGGTGGCTGACAGAGCGGAGCGTGACGGTCCCACCATGCGCCGCCTTCAAGAGCCCATCGCGGCCTGTCCCGGCATCGCCAAAGAGCGTCGAGGCCAGCGTCGCGTCGTCGAAGGTCGAGACATCCAGCTCGATGAAGGGCGCATCGCGCCGCTCGGAGGCCAGGTGGAGCGCGCGCGCCACCAGCCCCTTGCCTGTCCCTGGTTCGCCCAGAATGAGCCAGGAAGCCTCGCCGGGAGCCGCGGCGAGAAGTTCGCTGCGCTCCTCGACCGACCAGAAGTCAGACCGCTCCAGGTCTGCTGTGGCATCGGAGCGGAGGCGATCGTGCCGCATCGCCGCTCCGGACTCTCCGTTTGGACGGCCGCCGCCCGCGGCCCGCACCTGCTTCGCCGGCTCAGGCTCCGCTGCCTTGGGCTTGATGGACGAGGCCAGGTGGCCCGTCGCCAGCATGATGAGCTCCGTGTAGGAGTCGCCGCTCGATAGGCTGGGCAGTGCCGCTTCCAGCGCCGTCATGAGCCCCTCCGGCGGCGGTGCCGGCGCGTCGCGGAAGATGACGACCATGCGAGGCACCGCGCGCGGCACCCGCTCGTCTATCACGCGCATCGCGGCGAGTTCGCCGCCGGCAGTCAACTCCTCCTCTTCGTCGAAGATGGCCTCAAAGCTCACCTGCTCACGCAACCGGAGCAGCATCTCGCTGGTCGCAGGGTCGAGCCGGTCCACCCGCAGCTCCCGCATCACGTCGAGGCCGACCGGCTCGGGCGGCGGCTCGGGAGCCGGCTCAGGCGCCTCCGCCTCCTCCGAACCATCCTCGGGGGGCAGCTCCTGCCAGACAGGCTCCGCCTCCGGCAGCGGCTCAAGATCGACCAGGATCCCGACCTTCGCTGGGAAGGCAGCCACCGCAACCGAGTAGCCAGGCGGAAGCTCAGACTGGACCCGGTTGAGCCAGGCCCGCAGCGTCTCCCGACCACCAGCCTCGCCCGCCAAAACCGTCGCGTCGGCCAGCGCTCCGGCCGCCGTCGCACCGAACATCACCGTGCCGAGCAGGCTCGAGGTGGCCTCTCGATGAAACAGCAGCAACCCCACCGCGACGAGGTCGAACACCAGCGCCACTGCCGCCATCGCCCAGCGCCTGTCGTGACGCTCCGAACGCCCCTTCCGCTCGATTGCATCCATGCCGCGCACCGCGACCAACAACAGGCAGATGGCGATTGCAGCAGACTCCGCACTTGCGAGCCATCCCAGACCACCGGCGCTCGCGAGCGACGATGCCGTCGTGAAGGCTGCCAGCCCAAGCGAGGCAACCGCGACCGAGCCGGCAATCCAAGGCGCGTTGCCGCCACGCCAACGCGCGCTCGCCGTCCGCGCCAAGGAGAGCCCTAACGCCCGATGCAGCAGACCGAAGGCCGCCGCCCAGAGCATCAATCGAGGCGCCGCGCCACCCGAAGCCGCAACTGCCAGCGCCGAGGTGCCCGCAAGCGTCGCGGCAAAGAGCCAGGGAATCGCCAAGTGCCGGCGCCACAACCGAAGCGCCCGCTCACGGAGCGTCAGGAGCAGCGTCGTCCCCGCGATGGCCGCTGTCAGCGCCCAGAGCACAGAGAGGAGCGTGGGCCGGCTCCGTACCAGCGGCAACGACCCTTCCGTCTTTTCGCCCGCGCGCTGCACCGTGACGACGACAGCCTCGTCGCCCGCCTCCCCCAACATCCGCTCCAGCAACGCAGAATCCACATCGGGTGGCGCCGGCCGGTCGCCAATCCGAACCACCTTCACCCCAGGCGCGAAAATCTCCTGCGACACCTGACCAAGCGCCCCGCGCGCAACGGGAAAGTCTCGAACACGGGGGGCCTGCGCCACCCGGATACGCACCGTCGACGCCCGGACCTCCATCGAGATGATCGCGCTCAGCTCCGAGAACGATGAGACCGCGATGCCGTCTACCGCCTCAAGCCGGTCGCCAATCGCGATCGCTGCGTCGACAGGGAGCCCCTCGCGCGAGGTCACCCGGAGGTGGTCGTCCACCGTCAGACCGCCCAGCGCCACAGGCCGACCCACCCAGGCGAGCAGCATGGACAAGACGGCGGTCGCCACGGCGAGCACCACCGCGCTCTCCACGCGCATCAAAGGTCTGGTCGGCGACGGTTGCATCCAAAACCCTCTAGGACGGCCCGCCGCCCAAGTGAAACAAAAAGCGTGCGGCGCCCGACCGCCGAAACTTGCGGGGGTGCGAGCCCGCGCCGTAAGAAACAAACATGCACCAGAGAATTCGCATCGCACTCACCGCCTGGCTCCTTGCTGCGCCCGCCTTTGCGGACGAACCCGCACCCGACGCCGCCCTCGCCGACGAGGAGCAGCTCGACGAGAGCACCGACGCGCCGCCGCCCCGCGACGAGCGGCCAGCACTCGACTCGCCGCTCACCTTCCGCCAGATTGTCGACCCTGCCAGACGCTCCGCCGGCTCCATCGCCCTCGGCAATACCTCCCGCGGCGGCCTCATCGACCCCGCCATGGTGCCCGATGCCGGCGAGTTCCATTACATCCTCCCCGCCCACCTCGGCAGGCCGACCCACTACGGCACCGACGAACTGGTCGAACTCCTGCTCACCTCTGCAGAGCAGGTTGCGGCTGCCTTCCCCGCCTCGCGCCTTGCCGTCGGCAACCTCAGTGTCTTCGACGGCGGCCGCATCAGCTGGAGCCGCTCCCACAATTCCGGAAGAGACGTAGACCTCGGCTTCTTCATCCGCGACAAAGAGGGGGCCGACCTCCCGCTCGAGACCCTCGTTCATATCCGCCGCAGCGGTGCCGTCGCCGAGATTCCAGGCGCGACCTTCGACACCGAGCGAAACTGGGCCGTCGTCAAGGCGCTGCTCACCTCCGAGACCGCCAACGTGCAGTGGATCTTCATCTACGCCCCGCTCGAGCGCATGCTGCTCGCGCACGCGGCCAAACTCGGCGAACCGCAGGCCCTCATCGACAAAGCTGCGACCATCATGCACCAGCCGGGCGACTCTGCGCCCCACGATGACCATTTTCACATCCGTATCTTCTGCACCCTCGACGACCGTCTCGAGGGCTGTCGCAACACGGGGCCCCGGCGCGAAGGTGTCCCCTCCTACGATCGCGAGGTTGCGGCCCGCGCCCTCGAACTGCTCCGCGGCACAGCGAGCGACGACGACAAAGTCGCCCTGCAGTCTGCCCGGTTCCTCAACCGCCTCCAACCCGAGAGCCTCGGCGGCCAGCTCCTCGCCATGGTCCCCCACGCCAACGCCGCTGCCCGCGCCGAACTGCTCGACCTCGCGGAGGAGCTCGGACTGCGCCGCGGTGTGGCGCCCCTCATCGCCATCGCCGCCTCCGACCCCGACCCACAGGTGCGGACGCGGGCCTTCCGACTCGTTATCGCGAGCCCCGACGAGGTTGCGACCCAGGCCACCCGCAAGATGTTGCTCGAGCCCGGACCACCGCTCGCAGACCAGACCCCGATTCGGCTTGCCATCGCGCGCGCCAAACGGGGCTCACTCGATGCTGCGCTGATGCCCGGTTACATCGCATCGCTCGGCGACAGCGACGTCCAGGTGAGGCGCGAAGCAGGCCGCCGCATCTCGCACATCACCGCGCGCCCCCACCCGCTCGACCCTGTCAACGCAACCGCGCCTGCTCAGCGCGAGCAGCTGGTCTCTCACTGGCAGGGCTGGTGGCGCGAACACCACGGCGAAGACCGCGCAACGCGGGTGGCCAGCGCCTTCCGAGAGGCCAACCTGCGCGTGAAGAACAAGAAGGGGGAGTGGGACCGCAAGGCCCTCGTGGAGGCCTGCAACAGCCGCGTCGAGGGGATCTCCTTTGCTGCGAGTTCACAGCTTGCCGCACTCACGGGCAAGCCGGCTCCCGCCGTCGATGCTACGCCGGAGCAGCGATACAACCACTGGCGCCCCCTCGTCCGAACCAGCAAGAAGCGCCGCTGAATCAGCCCAGGGGCTAGGTCAGACCCTTGTTCCGCTGCACCCGCTCCATCGCCCGCTCATACTCAATGTTCCAGGCCGACGAACCCTCTTCCAGGTTCTTGATCTTGCTCCGGACCTCCTTGTCTACCTCGTCATCGCGGCTCGCAGTGTAGCGTTTGATGATGGGGTTGATGCGGGCGCGGAGGTCGCGGTCGCTGCCGAAAATCTCTTCGATGTGGTCCGACTGCATGAAGGTCTCGAGGATCTGCGAGACGAGGTAGTCAATGCCCTCGTCGCCCAGCTTGAACCCCTTCTCCTTCGCCAGCCGACGCTTCATCTGCATCTCGGCCTGCTTGCCATCGTTGAGCGTCAGGTCGCGGGCCTTCGTCGAGATCTCGCGATCGGTCCGTACATACTCGCGGAGCACGCCGACGATATCGAGCTCGGCCTCCTGCCGCTTCCCATTGTCGAGCTCCAGCAGCTCAGCCTCCAGCAGGGCCTTGATGATGTCGTTGGCGATGAGATTGAACTGGCCGCTATACAGACGCATGATGACCTCGATGGATGATGCGGAGGCCTTACCCCCGCCTGCGTTCCGCATCAAGCGAAAAGCCCATCGCCGCAGAGCCCCAGCGGGCTATGGCATTGTCACCACGAGCCCCATCAGCAGCGCGTCTTCGCCATTGTCAGCGTAGTACTTCGGCCGGCGCCCCATGACCCGAAAGCCGAGCCGCTCGTAGAGCCGGATCGCGGCACCGTTGCCCACCCGGACCTCCAGACAGACCTGCTCCGACCCCATCTCCTCGGCTACCGCAACCACCCGCCCGACCAGCAGCGCGCCATACCCTCGCGACCTCGAAGCCTCCGCGACCACCACGTTGAGCAGATGCACCTCGTCGGCCACCAGCCAATAGACAACGAACCCTACCTCCTGCCCATCCACCAGAAGCAGCTCCAGCTCGGAGAAGTCGTTGGCCAGCTCCTGCAGGAACATCGCCTCGCTCCACGGGTGGGGCTGCCCGGCCCGTTCGATGGGCATCACGACCGAGGCGATATCCTCCGCCCGAGCGGCTCGGAACTCAACCGACGGGGGCATCGGACAACCCGGTCAGACCAGCGATCCGCTTCCAGAGTTCGTCGCGGCCGTCGTGCTCCTTGGAGGAGTACCAGATGAAGTCACGCTTGATGTCGCCACCCATCTGCTTGGCGATGGCCACCTTCTGGTTGAAGAGCGCGTTCGACTTGAGCTGGTCGCACTTGGTCACGATCAGGATGGGCTGCAGCTTCCACTGGTGGCAGGTGCGGAGCAGCAGCAGCTCCTCCTCCTCGAAGCCGCGCCGGACATCGACCAGGATCGCCAGCGCGCGGAGCACCTCCCGCTTCTGCAGGTAGGTCTCAATCATCGACTGCCAGGCCAGCT
>JBIIFW010000175.1:0-5425 GCA_044236985.1 Bradymonadia bacterium
CCGGCGTCGCCTTCGGCTGCAACATCCGTCGCAAGAGCCAGTTCGCCCGCAAGAACTATTTCTACCCCGACCTCCCGAAGGGCTACCAGATCTCGCAGTTCGACGCGCCGCTCTGCGAAGGCGGCGAGCTGATCTTCGAGGTCGCCGGTGAGTCCAAGCGGTGCGGCATCACCCGCATCCACATGGAGGAGGATACGGGGCAGTCGTCTCACGCCTCCGACGCTCCCTACTCGCTCATCGACCTCAACCGGGCCGGCACCGGTCTCATCGAGATTGTCTCGGAGCCCGAGCTTCGCACCGCGGAGGAGGCATCTGCCTACTTCAAGGATTTACGTGCCATCCTCGTCGCCATCGGCATCAACGATGGCGTGCTCGCCAACGGCTCGATGCGCTGCGATGCCAACGTCTCGGTGCGGCCCGTGGGGCGCGAGGCCTTCGGTACGAAGGTGGAGGTCAAGAACCTCAACTCCTTCAAGTTCCTGCGCGAGGCGATTGGCTTTGAGATTGAGCGCCAGATCGCCGAGATTGAGGCAGGTGGCACCATCTACCAGGAGACCCGCCTCTGGGACGACGCCAAGAAGCAGACCTTCATGATGCGACGGAAGGAGGGCAGCGCTGACTACCGCTACTTCCCCGAGCCCGACCTGCCGCCGCTGGTCATCAGTGAGGCCTGGCTGGCAGAGGTCGCCGCGACGCTCCCTGAACTCCCCGCCCAGACCCGTGCCCGGTTGCAGGAGCAGTGCGGGTTGTCTGCCTACGATGCCGGCGTACTGGTCGCGACAGATGGCTTTGCTGCCTTCTTCGACGGTGCGGTTGCGCTCGGTGCTGCGCCCAAGGCGGTCACGAACTGGCTCAACGGCAGCATCCTTGCCGCCATCAACGCGCGTGCTCTTAGCTTTGCGGGCGGTGTTGGGTTTGTAGCCACGGCTGGCCACCGGATCCTGCCCGCAGCCATCGCGGAGCTGCAGAAGCTGGTGGACGATAACACCATCTCCAGCACCGCGTCGCGGACGGTCTTCGAGAAGATGCTGACGACCGATGCCGCGCCGGCCACGATTGTGGAGCGCGAAGGGCTCCGCCAGGTAAGCGACACGGGCGCCATCGACGCGATCATCGACGAGGTGCTCGCTGCCAATCCGAGTGAGGTCGAGCGCTACCGCGCCGGCCAGCTGCCGCTCTTCGGCTTTCTCGTTGGCCTTGCGATGAAGGCGAGCAAGGGCAAGGGCGATCCCAAACTGGTGAATGCGCGCCTGCGGGCGAAGCTCGATGGAGGTGCATGATGGCGGTGTTGGTGGAGGCTGTACGCTGGAAGGGTGACGCGGAGACCGGGCTGCTTGAGCTGCTCGAGCAGCGGCTATTGCCGCTCGAGGAGACCTACCTGACCTACGACTGCCCCATCGCTGCGGCCGGAGCCATCACCGACATGGTGGTACGCGGTGCGCCGGCGATCGGGCTGGCCGCGGCCTATGCAGCGGTGCTTGCAGCACAGCCGCGCAACCTGGCCAGGCAGTCCTTTGAGGCTGCGCTGCAGGTCATCGCCGATTCGCGGCCAACGGCTGTGAATCTCCACTGGGCTGTTGACCGGGTGCAGCGGCTCGTTGTGGCCCGTGGGCTCGACGCCTCAGCGCTGCTTGATGAGGCGCGTGCCATCGGGCGCGAAGACATCGCTGCGAACCGTGCGATGGGCGATTTTGGTGCGGCCCTCATCCCCGGTCCGGCCGTGCGCATGCTCACCTACTGCAACACCGGCTCGCTCGCGACCGCCGGCTATGGAACGGCGCTTGGCGTCATCCGCTCCATCCATGCGCAGGGCCGTCTCGCGCGGGCCTATGCCTGCGAGACCCGCCCCTACCTCCAGGGTTCGCGCCTGACGATGTGGGAGATGCACCGCGAGGAGATACCCTGCACGCTGCTCACCGACAACATGGTCGCCGCGATGATGCGGGCCGGCGAGATCGATGCGGTGGTTGTGGGTGCAGACCGCGTGGCCCTCAACGGCGACACGGCCAACAAGATCGGGACCTATGGCGTGGCCGTCATCGCCAAGCACCACGGCATCCCCTTCTACGTGGCGGCGCCGATCTCGACGCTGGACCTGAGCATGGCCTCTGGCGCGCTGATTCCCATCGAAGAGCGGAGCGCCAAGGAGGTTACCGAGGTTCGCGGAGTGGCGGTGGCGCCGCCCGGCATCTCGGTGCGCCATCCTGCCTTTGATGTGACGCCCGGCGAACTCATCACAGGGATCATCACGGAGCAGGGCGTTGCGACCGCGCCCTACGAGGCGAGCCTGACCGCCATGAAGGCCCGCGCCTAACGGGGCGTGGGTGCTGCCGGCGCGGCAGCCGCGCCGAGCGCCTTTGGCATGACGGGGCGAATGCCGCTGTTGTGCATGCGGACGGCCGCCGTCTTTGCGCGGAGGTCGTGGTTGAGCGCCTTTGCACCGGTGATCTGTTGCACCTGCAGGCTGGGGCGCTTGAGCTGAAGGGCCTTGTCGAGGGCCGCGGGCTGGTTGATAGCTGCACCCGAGCCGGAGCCATCGTCTGCGATCGCTTCAGGCGGCCTTTGCGCGTCGGGGAGCAGCGGCGCAGGGCGGGAGGGCGCGGAGGCCTCCAGCTCGGAGCCCTCTGCCGCCCGCTGCTCGTCTGCGCTGGCCTTCTTGCCGCGGCAGCCCGCAACGCAGAGCAACAGGAGGCTGAGGATGATTAGGTTCCGGAGCATTGGCTCGATCCTGTCGTGCAGATATAGCCGCCGCAGGCGTCTCGGACGCAGTTGTTGCAGGCAGGCTCGTCGCTGATGCAGTCGTTGAGGCAGCTCTCGTCGCCGTTGCAGTCGCTGGTGCACTCCTCGCAGGGGATACTGGAGAAGACGGGGTGGCCGGGGAAGGCCGCCTCGAATTCACAGCTGCAGCAGCTGGAGTAAGGGCCGGTGGTGCAGTTCTGGTCGCTGCCGCAGGTGGCAAGCGCGTCGAGCTTCTCCTTGCAGTCGGGCGATGCGGCAGACTCGCAGCTGTTGAGGCAGCCGATGTCGTTTGCGCAGGCGCGGCGGCAGTCACGAAGGCTGTCGCAGCTCTCGCCGGAAGTAGCCAAGGAGCAGATGCCGAGGTCATCGGTGCAGCCGCTCAGGAGCGCGAGCCCGAGCGCGAAGGCAGCGCGGAGCAGAGGAGGAAGTTTCATGGGGCGTTCCGGAGCTTCGAGGAGCAGGGCTGCGCTCTAGCAGAAGCCTGTTGCGGGTGGCAATGCGACGGTGGACTCGGCAGCGGGCCATCTCGCAGTCGCCGTCTCGGCTCCGTCGCTGTCGAGCCAGATTGCAGCTGCGTGGGGATACCGCGTGAGAAGCTCGCGCCCCGCCTCTGGCCCGAGCACGAAACAGGCGGTAGCAAGCGCATCGGCGAGCGCGCAGGAGGGGGCAATGACGGTGCAGCCGCCGAGCCGGGGCACGGGATAGCCGGTTCGAGGGTCGAGCAGGTGGTGGTAGCGCCGCCCTCCGTGTTCGAACCCGGCCTCGTAGCTCCCGCTTGTCGCGACGGCGCCCCGCTGAAGGTGGAGAAGGCTGTGCAGGTCGCCCCCTCTTCCGTCGCGGACCCCAACCATCCAACTGGCCCCCTCGTCCCGCCCTCGGATGTCGCCGCCCGCATCGATGAGAAAGCAGGTTGCACCGGCGGTCTCCAGCGCCTCGCAGGCCAGGTCGACAGCGGCTCCTTTGGCGATTGCGCCGAGCCCAAGGCGGAGGCCAGAGAGGCGCTTCACCGCTGTTGGAGGCAGTCCATCAAGCAGCTGCAGGGCATCCAAACCGACCTCAGCAAGGGCAGCCGCCACGGCGTCGGGGGCTGGTGGTAAGGACTGGCCTCGGATGGGCCAAAGCGGCTTGAGCGGGAGCCAGCTCGGGTCGAAGGCGCCCGCAGAGTCGTGCCATACGCGCTGTGCTAGAAGGAGCAGCCGGAAGAGCGGGTCGGGCAGGGCGACCAGCTCGCCTACGGGCGCTCGGCTCAGCCGGCTCAGCGAAGCCTCGGCTTCCCACTCCGAAGCCTCGGCGCACCAGGCCGTCATGGCATCGAAGGCGAGGTCAATCAGCCCCTCGGCGATCGCTGCATCCACGTGGGCGACGGTCACGGTAACAAAGGTGCCCATGAGCGGCCGCGTGGACCGATGCGTCACCTGTTGCGCATCGCTCATGCAGCGGGCTGGTCGTGCGCTGCGGGCAGCCGCCAGAGTTCAACAAGCGTCGCTACCGCCATGCCGCCCAGCGTGAGCAGCAGCGCGATGCCGGAGAGGGGCATGAGCCAACCCGTGCCTGCGACGGCGCGGATGAGCCAGGGCGCCGCGATGTGGAGCGCCACCGCAGCTGCACCGCCAAAGACGGCGGCTTGGGTGATGCGGAGACCGAAGCCGGCGAGCGCAAAGAGGTGAGCGACGGTGAGCCAGATGAGCGGCATCACAAAGAGGTGGCCGTGTGTGATCTCGATGAGCCGACGCTGGTTCATGGGTTCGACGGTCGTCACGGCGAGCTCGGGCGGGAGTTCGAGCGCGAGATCGCCTCCGGTGGCCGGCGCGGCAGCGGGGAGCGCGCCACCGGCGTAGTAGCGCTCGGCTGCCGCAGGATCGAGCGTAGGGCCATCGCTGTAGAGGAGCGAAGCGACCGCTAGGCCCGCGAGGATGAAGAGGAGGAAGACAGAGTGCAGCGCCCGCGCCGTCGCATCGAGTGTGCGCAGCTGGCCCCGCCGTTTGCGGAAGTCACGCATGGTTACTTCGAAGCGCTGAGTAGGGCGGTCGGACGCTGTTGGAGCAGGAGTGCGACGACGGCCGCCGTCTGTTCTGCACCGCGTGTGACGGCGTGCGAGGAGATGGTCGCGCCAGAGATTGCCGCGATGTCTCGGCCGGGGAGCATGGGAGAGGCTGAGGTCTTGCCGTTGAACTGGGTCAGGAAGCGCTGCTCGCGCACCTCGCTGCCATAGGCCTCGCGATAGCGCATGACCTCCATCCGGGAAATGGCCCCGGCCGGCGTGAACCGGGTTGCATAGGTGATCGGCTCATGCATGCCGCGGACCTCGTCCACGACGGCGTAGCCGGTTACCTGCCCCGCCTTCGTCGCGATGAAGATGGTCCAGTCCCCACGCACAGGGCGGCCCATTTTCTGCGCAAGGGCTGCCCGTTCCGCAGCGGAGAGAGCAACCTTTGCGAAGGAGACCCGATCGGCGCCCGGGAAGAAAGAGGTCATGAGCGCGGGCAGCTCCCAGTAGACCGTCGCGGCGGATGCTTCAGAGATCTGGAGCAGCGTTGCCAAGCCAGCGAGCGTTGCCGGACCAAGCGGCAACGTGCTGAGCGCGAGGGCGACCAGAGCGTTGGGGAGCGTTGCAGCGCGTTGGGGGAGCTTGACCATGAGGAGGCCTCTAGCATGATTGAAAATGGTTATCAAAGTCATCTTGACA
>JBIIFW010000176.1:0-5410 GCA_044236985.1 Bradymonadia bacterium
AAGCTCGCCCGAAGCTCGTACTTCTTGGGCTTGGCATCGGGGAACTTCGCGGAGAGCTTCGTGAAGACCTCCTTGGCGAACTCCGGCTTGTCGAGCTTGGCCTTCGCCACGCCCTCGATCATGGGGATGTTACGAAGGACGCCTACGCGACGCTTGGCAACCGGGGGCTTGACCGGCGAATCCTCATCGCCCTCTTCGCCACCCTCGAACTCGTCGCCGTCGCCATCAATGAGGGGCTCGTCGCTACCAAACTCGAGGTCGTCTTCTCCGCCCTCGTCGTCGGTCTCTTCGCGTTCCCCCTCTTCTTCGAGTTCTTCGTCAGGCGAGGTTTCGTCGAGGTCTTCGTCGCGAGCCATGCGTTCATCCTTGGAGTTGACTTGAGAGCTGCCGACCGGAGGTGCGGAAGCGCAGGGTTTGGGCGGCGGGGTGTATCGCTGGCGGCAAGGGCCGTCAAGGGCGAGGGCTATCCCTGCTTGAGACGAGCGTTGAGATCATCGAGCCGCTGGCCGAGCGCGTCGAGGTCGCGCTGCGTGGCGGCCGTGCGGCGCGAGAGCCGCCAGAGGTAGCCACCCACTAGCGCCCAGAGCGCCCCGTAGGCCGTCAGCATCAGCAGGCCGCCGGGCACGCTGTCCTCCACCGCCTGTCCCGGCGCGGCCGGCACAAAGCCCTCCTTCGAGAGGCGGTCAGAGCTGTAGGCGGCAGGCGCAGCGCCCGAACCCTCGGCAGCGGCTGGCGCGGCTTCAGAGACAGACAAGACCGCAACGGCGGCCACAAGGCAGAGAAGGCGCTTCATGGAGTCTCCAACAGGGGCGAGCGGCGGCGGTCCTCGATGTCATTTCCGCGGGCGGTCGCGAGTCGGTGCAGCCGCTCCACCTTCTCCTCCGCCAGGCCCACCCGGATGCGGAGCAGCACGAGCGTCGCGAAGAGCGAAAAGACAGCCAGCATGGCAACGGTGAGCGCAACCTCCATTTCGGCGCTGATGCCACCGTTGCGGAGCACGCGCGGGTGGTTGCCGCGCCACTTCTGCACCGCGAAGTGGACGAGCGGGATATCGGCCACACCCAGGATGGCGAGCGCGGCACAGATGCGGCGCGTGATCTCCGTCCGACCACCGATGGAGCGCACCACCACATAGGCGTAGAAGATGAGGGCGGCGACCATGGTCAGCATGAGCCGCGGCTCGCCGGTCCACCAGGTGCCCCAGGCCTTGCGCGCCCAGAGCGGGCCGCTGATCAGCACAAAGGTGCAGAACAGCACACCCACCTCGGCGCCGGCGCGGGCCACAACGTCGGCGCGGCGGTCGCCCTTGAGCAGGTAGTAGATCGAGGCGCCGCAGCAGAGGAAGAAGCCTGTGTAGGCCGCCAGCGCAGAGCTCACATGGAAGTAGAAAATCTTCTGGACGATGCCCATCGAGGCCTCGACCGGCGCATACCCAAACACCGCGCCCAGCGCCGAAAGCACCGCAAGCGAGGCGAAGACCGCCAACCAGGAAAGTTTATCGCTCATCATGGGAACCTCACGGCCTCCGCGGGGCGGCGCCATCGCAAGGGGCGCCCCTTACCACAGGTGCCCCGCGCTGCAAGGAGTAGATGGCTCACTCGGAGTCTCCTTCGCCGCCGCCGGCCCCTTCGAGCGCAAGGCCAAAGAGCCACTGGCCCAGCCCTACAAAGAGCAGGTCGAAGAGCAGGATCGTCACCATCCAGGCTCCGCTGTTCTGACCTCGGATGGCAGCCACGCTGGCCTGCGCGCCGGCGATGAGCAGCGGCACACAGAGCGGAAAGAGAACCACCGGCACGATGACCTCCCGCAGCCGCATCGCTGCGAGCAGCGCGGCCAGCGTCGTCCCCACCGCGCAGAGCCCAAATCCTCCAAGCAGCAGCGCGCCGGCGACAGCGAATCCATGCGCGAACCAGTCCACCGAAAAGACCCCGCCCACAAGCAGGAGCAGCACGCCCTGCACCAGCGTCAGCAGCAGCCAGTTGTAGGCCAGCTTGGCAAAGAAGAGCGCCGTCGATGCGCCGGGAATGAGCAGCAGCGCCGTCACTGCGCCATCCTCCCGCTCACGCTCGAAGGTCCGCGTCACCACCAGCACCGCCACAAAGGCGCTCGCCATCCAGAGCAGCCCCGGCGCCCCCTCCGAGGCCGCCTTGCGCGTCGAGAAACCGGCGAAGACGAAGAGCGACACCAGCACCGCAGAAAAGAGCAGCGATGTGGCGACCACCTCGCCGGTCCGCATCTCTACCCGGAGGTCCTTCTGGAGCAACAGCCAGACCTGCTGCGCCAGCGTCGGCGTGCGGCGCAGCGCATTCACGAGGGCACCCGCTGCAGCGCCGCCGCATAGAGTGCAGAGAGCGATTCCGGCCCGCTGCGATCGGCCACGAGCCTACCCTGCGAGAGCACAACCGCGCGGCTGAAGAGTTCGGGCGGCGCGTCGAGATCGTGCGTGATGACCACCACAATCCGGCCCGCTGCGCGCAGGTCGCCAATCAGCTCCCAGAGCACCTCGCGCGACGCCGCGTCGAGCCCCGTCGTCGGCTCATCCAGCAGCACCAGCTCGGGCTCCGACAGCAGCGCCCGCGCAAGCGCCAGCCGCTGCCGCATGCCCCGCGAATAGGTTCCGATGGCGCGGTCCGCATCGGCCGTCAGCCGCACCCGTTCGAGCCAGAAGCCCACCCGCTCCGAAGAAACGCCGTAGAGCCCGGCGATGAGTGCCAGCTGCTCCCGACCGGTCAGCTCCCGCTGCAGCATCGACTCATGCGACACCCAGCCAACACGCGCCCGAAGTTCGCTGCTGTCGAGCGGCCTGTCGGCCACCGCCACCAACTCGCCCTCCGACGGCGCCAACGTCGTCGCGAGCAGCCCCGCGAGCGTCGACTTGCCTGCGCCGTTCGGCCCCAGCACAGCAACCACCTCGCCGGCCGCCAGCTTCAGGCTGCAGCGGTAGAGCGCCACATGCCGCCCGAAGAAGCGGGTCGCCGAGCGGAGCTCCACAGAGCGGAGCGCGCCGGCCATCAGCCAGCGACCTGCTCGGGCGGCTCGGCAAGCTCGCGCAGGCGGCGCACAACAACCGCCAGCCGTGCCTCGATGCCGGCAATCTCCTGCTCGTAGTCGGCCTCCAGCAGCTCGCCCTCCACGAGCGCCGTCGCCACCTCGGCCGCGCGCGCAAGCAGCGCCGCACGCTCCTGCTCCAGCACCTGCCAGCGGTCGGCGCTCCGCCGGTCTACCGCCTTGCGACGGTCGGCACGCAGAAGCAGCAGCGAAGCCCCCACAGCAAGCAGCAACACAGCGCCGGCCAGCCAGGCCTCCCACGGCCGGTGGCCGGGCCAACCCGTCGTCGTCACCTCAAGCAGATCGCCCGTGCGGCCCCGACCGCCGCGTACTACCCGAACCTCCGTCCCCTCACGCAACATCGCACCGTCGGCCTTGTCGGTCAGCTCCGCGAAGCAGACCTTCCCCGGCACCTCGCCCGCGCTGCACATCGGCGCGTCAAAGACGATGTCGAGAGAGGGATGCTTCTCAAAATTCGTCGTGCGCGGCGCCACCACCGAGATGGCCTCCACATCCATCGAGAGCTGCTGGCGGATGGTCGCGGTTGGAGCGCCATTCGTCTTGAGGCTGTAGCGCAAAATCAGCGTGGGCTTCCGGGCCAGATCACCCGAGCTCGGCTCCACATTCATGTGCAGAAAGACCGAGTCGTCCAGCACCGTCGCCCCCTCGCGCGGCATCACCACCTCGATCCCCGTGGCGCCCTCAGGCAGCGGAATCACGATAGCACCGGTCGCAGGATTCGCCCTGTCGAGCGGCGGCGAAACATACCGCACGGGACGGTCCACGGAGAGCGTCCAGATCTGGCTGACCGCCACAAAATCCTCCCAGGCCTCCAGCACCGTCACCACGCGGCTGGCAAAGACCGCGCTCTTGTCGCCCGTCTCCTCCAGCAACCGGATGGTCGTCTGCTGAACGCCTGCGCTCTCGAGCGGAAGCCCCGCCCTGGCAAAGACATCGGAACTCCCGTCCACCCGCGCAAAGGCCTGCAGCCCCGGCATGACCGGAAGCTCCACCACCGCATCGCCCGAGCCATCCGTGACCGCCTCCCGCGTCGTCATCACCTGATGCGGCGGCGCTATCACATCCACCTGCACCTTCTGACCAACCGCAGCGACCGGCTTGAACGCAGCGTCGAGCCGCTCCACCCGCACACGCACCTTCACCCGCGAGGTATCCAGCACCACGCCAGAGCCCTCAGGCAGCGCAGGTGCCACCGCAGGGGCTGCAGGCGGCGGACCGTTCGTCGCCACCTTCGCCGCGGCCGAAGAGAAGGCACCCTTCTCCCATGAGACCGCACCCGAGCCCTCAGCGCCGTAGGCCGCGCTAGACAGCGAAAGGGCTGCGCAACAGGCCGCAGCCACGAGGTGAACCACGAGCCGCCTCATCCCTCCTCCGCCAGCTTCTTGCGACGGAGCCGCGCCACCGCCGACCAGCCCTCCGCATCGGCATCGGCAAGAATCGGGGCCGTCACGGCAGCCACCGCCGCCCGCGCCTGCGCCTCATCCGCATCGCTGCCACGCAGCGCATCGAGGTCGCGCGACACAGCCAGCGTCAGCCGCTCCAGCCGGCGCAGCACCGCATCACGATCCCGCTCGCTCATCTTCCCCATCTCGGCATCAAACCGGATGTTCCGCATCTGCTGCAGCAACAACGCGCGACGCTCTGCCAGCTCCGTCAGCCGAAGCAGCTCCTCGTCTTCGCTGCTGTCGAGCCTGCGCGCACCCTCCTGCTGGAGCAGCCGCCACGCCCGCGCCACCGATAGCGCGATGACCACCAGCGAGAGCAGCGCAGCCGCAATCGGCAGCAGCTTCACAGCGCGCCCTTGTCCGAAGCGACCTCAGCACGCAAACGCGCGAGCGCCTCGGCATCATCATCTGCCTCACCCTCAGCAGCGGGAACCGCAGCGCCCGAACCGGGCGACAGCTTCCGAGACAGCACGACGAGCAGTCCGAGGCCGGCGAGGACACCGGCGGCAGGCACCATCCACGATGTCCGACGGCTGGCGGCGTCAAGCGGCACGGCAACCGCGATCGCGCCACGCTCTGCGACGAACATGGCGAGAATCTCGTCCACGCCCTTCCCCTCTTGAACCAACTTGCGGATGCGCCGCTTGTCTTGGTTCGACGGGAAGCAGGAGGGGCTCGCCAGGGTGAGCGACTTGCCCGCACATCCCGAGCAGGTCGTCATCACCAGGTCGTAGGCCCGGTGCGCATCGGCCTCCTGGTCTGCCGTCAACTCCACGGAACTGCCGTTATCGATCAGCGCAGTGGGGTGAGACTCTCCGGCCCAGGCCTCCATCCGGTTCACAAACATGACCGCGGGGATGACCACAATCAGCGACGCGGCCGTCATCTCGGCCCGA
>JBIIFW010000020.1:0-18653 GCA_044236985.1 Bradymonadia bacterium
GTGGAGGCTGTGGGCCGGTTCATCGAGCCGGACGGTCGCTTCCCCAACCACCACCCCGACCCGACGACGGTGGAGACGGTGGAGATCATGGCGCATGATGTGAAGGCCTACGGCTGCGACTTCGCGGTGGGCCTCGACGGCGATGCCGACCGTGTGGGCGTGGTCGACGGCAACGGCGAGGTGCAGTGGGGCGACCGGCTGCTCGCGCTCTTTGCGCGTGGCGTGCTCAAGGAGGCCCCGGGCGCGACGATTGTGGGCGAGGTGAAGTGCAGCAAGACGCTCTATGACGACATCGCCAAGCATGGCGGCGTGCCGGTGATGTGGAAGACGGGGCATAGCCTTATCAAGGCGAAGATGAAGGAGACCGGCGCGCTGCTCGCGGGCGAGATGTCGGGCCACATCTTCTTCAAGCATCGCTATTACGGCTACGACGACGGCCTCTACGCGATGGCGCGGCTGCTCGAGCTGATGTCGCACAGCGACCAGACGATTTCGCAGATGCTCTCGGACATCCCGACCACCTTCGTGACGCCGGAACTCCGCGTGGACTGCCCCGACCACCTCAAGTTCGCGATTGTCGAGCGGGTTGTGGCGAGCCTCAAGGCGCAGGGGCTGGATGTGAACGACATCGACGGTGCACGGGTCACCTATGCCGATGGCTGGGGTCTCATCCGTGCCTCGAACACGCAGCCGGTGCTGGTGATGCGGACTGAGGCGACGACGCCGGAGCGGCGTGATGCCATCCGCGCCTTCCTCGATGCGACCATCGCCGCAGCCACGGTTGCTTGATGCGGTTGGTGCTCGGCGCCGACGTTGGCGGCACCCATCTGCGGCTGGGCCTCTTCGACGCCGAAGGTTGGCAGCTGCTCTGGCAGGGCAAGCGCAGCTGGCGCGGTGCCGATGACAGCCCGGAGTCTCTCGCAGCGGCGCTGATGGCGACGCTGCGCGAGGCGGAGGCGGCGACCGGCCAGGCGCTGACGGAGCTGCCGCTGGGCATGGGGCTGGCGGCGCAGCTGTCGCCCGATGGGCGCACGGTGGTGAATGGCCCCAATCTGGGCTGGCGCAATGTTGCCTTCGCCGATCGGATGGAGGCGGCGCTGGACCGACCGGCCGGGTCGATCGCGGTTTGCAACGATCTTTCGGCGATTGTGATGGGCGAGCTGGCCGCGGGTGCCGCCGTGGGCGTGCAGTCGCTGGTGGCGCTCTATGCGGGTACCGGCGTGGGTGGCGCGGCGGTCGTGGAGGGCCGTCTGGTGCGGGGCACGGGCGGCACGGCGGGGGAGGTCGGTCACATGAAGCTGCCGGGCGGGCAGGCGCCCTGCGGCTGCGGCGAGGCGGGCTGCGTGGAGTCTGTGGCCGGTGGCGCCTCGCTTGGCCGAAGGCTTCAGGGGGTGCAGTTTGCGACCGACGTGGCGGGCGAACTCCCAGGTGATCCCGCACGCCTGGAGCGCGCGGCGGTTGCCGGAGAGGCAGAGGCGGAGCGCATTGTTGCAGAGGTGGTCGATGCGCTCTCCTATGCGGCGAGCGGGCTCTGCACCTTCCTCAATCCCGAGGTGCTGCTTGTGGGCGGCGGGCTGTTGGAGCGTGCGCCGGTGCTAGCCTCGCGGTTCGAGGCGCGGACGATGGAGCTGACGCTGGCGGTGGCGCGGGCGCGGCTGACGATCCGCCGCGGGTCGCTGGGCGACGAGGCGGGGCTGCTCGGGGCCGCACACCAGGCGCTGCAAAGATTGGTGTGACGGGTCGGTGCCGAATGTGCTAGAGGGCCGCCCTCACGCGATCGCCGCTTGGAGCACTGTTTGTCGAAGCCCATCCGCCGCCAAAAGGGGATCGAGAATCCCGCACGCCGCGCGCCGAGCGCGAAGCTGGATACCTTTGTGGCGGTCTGCTCGGGCTGGAAGCTGCTCCCGGGAACCGAGCCCTTCTTCCTCTCTCACCCGCCGCAGCCGCACCGGCTGCCACTGGAGCTGCCAGACGCGGCAGCAGAACAGGGGCGCGAGATGGCGCTTCGTTTCGCGGTTCGCAGCCACGTTGGGCTGGTTCGGGACGAGAACGAAGACAACTTCGTCGTGATGCCGGCCGATGGCCTCTACGTCGTTGCCGACGGCATGGGCGGTCATGCTGCGGGGCAGGTGGCCTCTGAGATCTGCGTGAAGACCATCGCCGACTTCTACCAGGGGTCGAAGCGGCTGCAGCGCATTCCCTTCCCGACCACCTCGGGCGTAGGCGAGCCTACCAAGCTGCTCGAACAGTCGATGCTGATGGCCAACCGAGCCATCTACCAGGCGTCGCTCGAGGTCGGGTCGCGTCAGGGGATGGGGACGACGGTCGTGGGCTTGCAGTTCACGGGCGACACCGTCTCGATCTGCCATGCTGGCGATAGCCGCGCCTACCTGCTGCGCGGCGGCCGGATTGCCCAGGTTACGCCGGATCACAGCCTCTCGAACTTCCTCTTCGGCCTTGGCCGCGATGCGGAGGCACGGCTGGCGGCCGCGACGATGTCGAATGTCATCATGCGGGCGCTCGGTCTGGAGGGCGATGTGGATGTAGAGGCGCAGGAGCTTGCGGCGCAGCCGGGCGACCGGTTCCTGCTCTGCAGCGACGGCCTCTCCGATCTCGTCTCCGACAGCCAGTTGGAGTTCTTTCTCGGCGACGCCCACCTGTCGCTGGAGGATATCAGCGACCGGCTGGTGGAGCGGGCGCTGCAGGCCGGCGGCCGCGACAACATCACGGTGCTGGTTGTGGAGGTGGCGCTCGCGGCGCAGGCCGACCTGATCGCCACCGAGAGCGTGAGCGAGCCGGCGAACGACGGGGACGGTTGGGATGAACCCACCTCTCCTCGTCACATGCGGTCGCTGATGGACACCGACCCCAACGATCTGACGCCGGTCCCTGGCGGCGACTAGGAGGTCAGCTAGCGGCCCAGCTTCTGCTGCAGTTCGCGGAGTTCGCCGGCGGAGAGCGTGTCTTCGAGGCGGGTCAGCACACTGTCGCGCTGCTCCGTCGAGAGCTCTGCGAGGATGGCAGCCCACTCGTGGCTGGAGAGGCGTGCGCCGTTCATCCAGTAGTCCTCAAAAGCCTCGAAACTCCACGGCGCGACCTGCTTGATGATGGTCGCCATGGCCTCGGCATAGACCCGGATTTCGTATTGCGCGTGGTGGTCGAGCCGGAGCTGCAGGAAGCGGAAGATGTTGAGCAGGTTGGCCTTCCAGTACCACTCAGTATAGGCGTTGACGGGCAGGACGGCGCGCGAGAGTTCGCGGGCCACCTCCTTGTCGAGCAGCCCCTGGTAGCTCGCGAAGGCGCCGGTGGCCTGGTCGCGGAGCACGGTGCGGGTCTCTTCGATGGTGGCCTGGTCGAGCAGCCCTTCGCTCCGGCCCTGACGGTTCGAGGTGGCCTGGGCGCCAACAGCCTCGGGCTCGGGGATGTAGAACTCTTCGGGCAGCACCGAGTAGCGGGCCGAGACCTCGTTGATGGAGGCGGTGCGGTGGCGCACCCACTGGCGCGCAACGAAGATGGGCATCTTGGTGTGGAACTTGAACTCCACCATCTCGAAGGGCGAGGTGTGGAAGTTGCGCATGAGGTAGCGGATGAGGCCGCGGTCTGTGCGCGAGGCCTTGGTGCCGGTCTGGTAGGAGACGCGGGCGGCGCGGACGATGGCGTGGTCTGCGGTCTCGCCCTCTTCGGCGAGGCGGGGCATGGCATCGACGAGCCGGACGAAGCCGTGATCGAGGACAGGGGTGGGTTCGAGCAGTCCGGTCAGCAGGTCACGCATGGGGCGTCCAAGGGCATGGGGTGGGGCGCGATTACCCAAGCGAGGGCGAGGCTGCAACGCGCAAGAGCGGTGCGGAAGATCACGCGGTGTTTCGGCCGGTGAGGAGGCCGACGACGGGCCCGCGCAGCCCTTCAAGGAGTCCGGCAGCTCGGGCGGCCTCGACGACCGCCGCGCTGCCCTCGGCCTTCCAGCCGTGGAGCTCCCAGAGCCGGGTGCGGGCGGCGATGATCTGCGCCTCGGAGACGAGCAGGCAGCGGAGTCCGGCGTCGAGCGCGGCCGCCACAGCGACGGCGCCGGTGCCGCCTTCGAGCCCCTCTGCGACGCTCTCTGCGGGCGGCCAGGCGGTGTAGGCGTGGCGGTCTCGGAGGCTTGCAAAGAAGGCGGGCGAGGCCTCGGACTGCACCGCAACGAGGTCGGGCCGCCTGGATTCGGGCAGCCGCGCGCGGGCGGCAACGAGGCCGGCGAGCAGCCCGCCACCGCCGACAGGGACGATGATCGTGCCGGCTTCGGGCAGCTGCTCCACGAGTTCACGGAGGAGGGTGCCGCCGTTTCCGGCCATCACGAGCGGGTGGTCGAAGGGGCTGACGAAGGGGCGTTGTTCCTCTTCCGCGATCTGCCGCGCGAGCGCCTCCGCGGCGTCATAGCCGGGCTGTTCACAGACGCGGATGGTGGCGTGGTCGAAGGCGGCGAGCTTGTTCCGTTTGAGCTCGGGACATTCGCGCGGGACGACGATGGTGAGGGGTGTGCGGTCTGGCGCGGTGGCCCAGCAGAGGCCGAGCCCATGGTTGCCGGCAGAGGCGGCGACAAGGCCGCGGTCGGAGGCGAGCGCGGCGGCGGCGACGGTGGCGCCGCGGACCTTGAAGGAGCCGGTGGGGAGCTCGGTCTCGCACTTCCAGAGCAGGCCGTCGCGCTCCGCGAGAGGCGAGGGCTCCATGCGGCCGCGGACGGCGGTCCAGGCGTCGTCGAGTTCGTCGGCGGTGGGGAGCCGGCTCATGGGTTTCTGCGACGCCGCAGGAGTGCGGCGAGCAGGAGCGGGAGCCAGCCTACGGTGGTGGCGCCGGCGCTGCTGCAGCCCGTTTCGCTGGCCTCGCTCTGCGTGTCGAGCGGCGCCTCTGCTTCGGGCTGCGCGTCGGCGTCGTCGCTGTCGGCACGGGCGTCTGTCGCCGCATCTTGGGCAGCGTCCGATGTCGTGTCTGCGGTCGTGTCGGCCGCTGCGTCCGGGGTCGTGTCTGTATCGGTCGTGCCGGTGTCGGCGTCGGGCGCCCGGTTGCAGTCACCTGCCTCGCAGACGGTGCCATCGGGGCAGAGCTGAGGCGGCCCCCAGCCGAGGCAGCCGTCAGCGGAGGGCTCGCAGCGGGTGAAGGTGGCGTCGCCGATGCAGGTGCGGAGGTCGGTTGCGCTGCACCGGTCAACGCAGGTCGGGCAGTCGGGCTCGCAGGTGGCGGCGATGGTCGCGTTGGCGAAGTTCTGCAGGTCGTCGAGCGTGCCGGCAAAGTAGTCGAGGTCCACGGGGCCTGCGATGCCGCTCACGGTGCCGCTGTCGGTGTACTGCCAGAGGGTCCAGCGGTCCCAGGAGTCGGAGGTCCAAGGGCAGGGGTTGGTGGTGTAGTTTGCGGTCCAGAGCGGCTGGCTGTTGAGGGTGTCGGGCAGCCCGTTGTCGTCCCAGAAGTAGGCGCCGGTGTAGATGATGGGCTCCTTGCCGGTCGCCTCGCGCATGGCGTCTACCCAGATGGTGGCCTCTGCTGCGACCTGCGCAGCGGTTCGTCCGTCGAGGGTCTCGATGTCGAGCACGGGGGGCAGGTCGCTGCTCAGGAAGCCGCCCGCCTCTGCGAGCCGGTCGACGGCGAGTTGTGCCTGGGCCGCACCGCCCGCAGAGGCGCGGAAGTACTGGTAGAAGCCGCGGATGAGGCCTGCGCGCCTGCTCTCCTGCCAGTTGCGCACAAACTGGCTGTCGCGGGTGCCGACTCCGTCGGAGAGACGGACGACGGCAAACCGGATGTCGGTGGCTGCGACGGCGGGCCAGTCGATGGTCCCCTGGTAGTAGGAGACGTCGATGCCCCTCACGCGGAGCGGGTTTCCGCTTGCGTCCACGGGACCGCATCGCCGTGTGGCGGCCTGTTCGGCGGAGCGAAGGGTGGCACCGGCATGCGCCGACTCTCCCTCCGGAGCGCTCGCGCAGCGGGCCAGCGACGCGCAGAGGAATGCGGCGACGAGGAGAGTGCGATGTGCAGCAGGTGGACGCAGACGGAGCATGCTGCCAAGTGTAACCGCAGCGGCCTGCCGCGCCTAGCCAGAACAGCCTGAGGTCCCATGCGCGTCAATCTTCCCAGCCGAACCGCGACCATCGTCAGTGCCGCTCGCCATCTTTCGGGCGAGGGGGTGTCGCCGATCGGGGGCGATGTGGACGGCCTCGCGCCGCTGCTCTCGCCGCCGCACGCCGCGGGCTGGCTGTCGCGGATCGCGCGGATGACACGGCGCAGTCCCGTGGCGGCCAAGCTGGTTCGAGCTGCGAGCGGCGGGTTGGTCGATCATGCTGGCCTTCGCACCCGCTACATCGATGGGGTTGCGCGCGAGGCAGCAGCAGCCGGCATCGGGCAGATGGTGGTGGTGGGCGCCGGCCTGGATGCGCGGGCCTATCGGCTGGAGGCGCTGTTGCACCTGCCGCTGTTTGAGGTGGATCATCCGGCAACGCAGGGTTGGAAGCGGCAGGCCTCGAGCCGCATCCACCGGACCGGCGGTGTGCGCCATGTGTCGGTCGACTTCCTCGTTGACCGGCTGAGCGAGCGGCTGCTGGCAGAGGGGTTTGATGCAGCCCTTCCTACGCTCTGGGTCTGGGAGGGTGTGACCCCCTACCTGACGGCCGAAGCGCGACAGGCAACGCTGGCTGAGATAAGCAGCCTGAGCGCGCCGGGAAGCTGGCTGGTGGAGAGCTACATCCTGCCTGCGCTGGCCTCGATCCCGCCGATCTTCCTGCCGCTGGTCCGCGCAGCCTTTGGCGGGCTCGGCGAGCCGCTCCTCGGCGGCGTCACCACCGAGGAGATCCACCGCGAACTGCTGCAGGCCGGCTGGAAGGTGGGCGACGACGCCGGCACGATGGAGTGGGTGGCGAGCTTCGCAGCCGGCGACGGCCCCGGGGTTGCGCTGCTGGAGCGGGTGGTGGTCTGTCGCCGCTGAGGCGTTGGCTCAGGCCTTCTTGACCCACGAGATGCAGTAGCCGTTGGGGTTGATGGGCCCCTTCACCACTGTGCACCCTCCGCAGGCGCCCTCGGCGGCGGCCACATAGAGTGTGCAGTTGCTGCAGAGCTTGGTCGGGTCGGGGGAAGCATCGACGTAGTTGAGGCTTGTGCGTGTTCCGATGTCCTCCGGCTTGAGCGAGGCCGTGTCGGTGCAGACGAGGGCGCCTCCGCCCTTCCCGCAGCCAACAAGGAGGCCGAGTCCGGCGGCCGTTCCGCCAAGAAGTGCGGCGCGGGTGAGGAAGGTGCGGCGGTCGAGGAGGTTCGAAGACATGGTCATCCTTGCGGTCGGTTGGCGTCGACGACAGGCCGCCGGCGCGGAGACAGTGATAGCCTGCGCCCGTCGGGAGTCACACTTTTGACGCAGGATGTGGAGTGGATAAGGTCTCGTATTGACGGCGCAAGGAACGGCCTGTCGGATTGCAGGGATTGGTGAGCGAAACATGAAGCAGCGACCTGCAAATCCATCCTCATCACCGCGCCGGTTCAAGCCGGGAGATCGGCTGGTGCTCACCTTTGAGGAGGTGGCGGAGGATGGCTCATGCGTGGCCTATGAGGGGGCGCTCGAGGTGCGGGTCGCCGAGATGGTGCTTGGCTGCAAAGGCTACGTCGAGCTCGACCATGTGAGTCCGCACCGGCCGATGGCATGGGGGCGCGTGCTCGACACCCGGATCGTGCCCTCCGCGGAGCCGCCCCGCGAGCGCTGCGTGGCTGCGATGCAGGGTGCGGTTCGGTGCGGCGGCTGCCCGCTCCTGCCCATGCAGGATGCATCTGGTATCGCGCTGAAGGTGCGCTGGCTCCACGCTGCGCTAGCCTCCATCGGTGTCACGCCCGTGCTGGAGCGCTCTGGCCCCTCGCTCGGCTATCGCAACCGGAACATCTACCACGTGGTGGCCGACATCGACGGTCTGCCGATGCTCGCCAGCCGCGTCCCAGCGGGCGCCGAGCTGGCCGACATGATCCCCTGCGTGGCTGTGTTGCCGGCCATTGATGCCGCGGCCTCCCGGTTTGTGCGGGAACTCGCTGATGCGCCGCTGCCCGAGTGGCCACGCTATCTGGTACTGCGCGGAAACCGTGCAGGCGAGGTGGTCGGCGAGCTCATCTTCGGTCGCGCGATGGCGGAACCTCCGGCCTGGACGAAGGGGCTCGAAGCGCGGATGGAGTGGTCTGGCTGGGGCTGGTCGGTGAACGAAGACCAGGGCGACGCCGTGCGGCGTGCTGAGCCTGTGTGGGCCGCTGGCGCGCCGTTCGTTCTCGAGCGCTACGGGCGTTTGGATCTTCCGATCGGGACGGCTGGCTTTGCGCAGCTGAACGCCGAGGCGGCCGGCGCGATCTATGAACTTGCGGGCAGCTGGCTGACCGGCGCGGAGACGGTGTGGGACCTCTACTGCGGCATGGGTGCCATCGGGCTGCACGGCGTGGTTGTCGGCGGCGTCTCGAAGCTGTTCGGCGCCGAGAGTGGTGCCTCGAGCATCGAGGCGGCGCGGTCGGTGGCGGCGACGCTTTCTGTGCAGGCGCGGTTTGAGGTGATGACCGCTGCGGAGGCCTTTGCTGCAGGCTGGGAGCGGCCCGATGCGGTGGTGGTCAATCCGCCGCGCAAGGGGCTCGAGACCGCTGTGCTGGCGGGGCTGCTCACGCTGCGGCCGGCGAAAATCATCTACATGAGCTGCAATCCGGAAAGCTTCGCGCGGGATGCCAGCCGGTTGATGGCAGAGGGCTACCGACTGGATGAGGTGAGCGCCCACGACCTGCTGCCGCAGACGCGGCACACGGAGCTGCTGGCGCGGTTTAGCCTCTGAGGCCGTCGAGTCGTCCCATGACGAACTTGAGGTAGGCGCCCTGCGGGAAGGCGGCGAGCGTGGGGTGGTCGATGCCGGCGCCCCGCACCTCGACGACGCGGTAGCTCCGCTCGGAGCGCTCCGCGGAGGCTGCGAGGAGGTCGAGGAAGCCCTCTGCGCGGAGGTGGCTCGAGCAGCTCGCCGAGACGAACCAGCCGCCTGGGATGGTGGCCCGCATGGCAAGCTCGTTGAGGCGGACGTAGGCCTTGCCGCCATCCTTGGCCGTCTTGGCGCTGGCGGCGAAGGAGGGCGGGTCGACGATGACGAGGTCGAAGCGGGGCGGCCGCTTCACCTCGTCGGTGAGCCAGTCGAAGACATCGGCTTTGACGAAGCCGAACTTGCGCTCGTCGAGGCCATTGAGAGCGACATTCTTCTTCGCCATCTCGAGCGCGGCACCGGAAATGTCGACCGAGATGACCTCGTCTGCGCCACCGAGCCCGGCGGCAATGGTGAAGCCGCCGGTGTAGCTGCAGAGGTTGAGCACCCGCCGGCCGCGCGCGAGCTGGGTGACCTTGTCGCGGTTGTCGCGTTGGTCGAGGAAGAAGCCGGTCTTCTGGCCCGTGAGGGGATTCATCAGGAAGCGGCGATCGCGCTCGCGGAACTGCATCTCGTCGGGCACGTCGCCGAAGAGGACGCGCGGCTTGCCGTTGTCGCGCTGCGGCTCTCGCACGATGAGCGCGGCAGGCTGCAGTTCGGAGACGGCAGCAGAGACGTAGGCGTCGACCCAGCGCTCGCCGAGGCGGCCGTCGATGCGGAGCGAGACGAGGTCGCCGTAGATATCGCAGTGGAGGCCGGGCAGGCGGTCGTTCTCTCCGTGGACAACGCGGAAGGCCTCAACGCTCTTGGGCAGCAGGGCGCGGCGGAGCTCAAGGGCGGACGCGAACCGGCGCGCGACGAAGGCCTCGTCCACCTCTTCGTCAAAGTCCCAGGTCCAGGCGCGGAAGCGGAGCTGAGAGGAGGGCTCGATGGTGCCTCGGGCGATGAACATGCCGGAGGTGGTGACGAGGTCGACGACCTCGCCGTCCTTCACGCCTTCGAGGGGCTCGACCGCGTCTGCGAAGACCCAGGGGTTTCCGCGGCGGACAGAGGCTTCGATGGGTTTGCTGAGGCGGAGGCGACGGTGCATGGGTTCGCTACGGGCATGAGGGGCGGGCGTTGCGCGCCCGCGTCGGCGGTCCGAATCGGCCCGTCGCGGGGCCGCTAGCAGAGCCGAGGAGGATGGTCACATCTTCAAACAACGTTGCACTTTTTGCCCGATGAGAGGAAGGCTAGGAGCGAATTGGTTGTCTGAAAGAGGTCTCGCACATGCGTCTGGCTCCGCTTCCGTTTTCGCCTTCGTTGGTTCTTCTTGGCCTGGTCTGTCTGTCGCTCGCCGCGGCGTTTGTCGGCTGGGCTCCGCCCGCTGCTGCAACGCCGATGTACTCCGTCAGCTCGGCCCATGCCTGCAACACCTGCCATGTGGAGCCGACGGGCTGGCTCAACCCGGACAAGGCCGACCGTCGCTGCACGCTCGACTGCCAGGGCTGCCACGTGAGCCCGTCGGGCGGCGGCATGCGGACGCCGCTTGGCTCCTTCTACGGCGAAGAGGTGCTTCCCATGTTCGGGCCCCGTCCCGGCGAGCGGGCCAACCCCGCCCGGTTCCTGCGCGAGGGTGAGCCGAGCGAGGGCGGCTTCGACATGTTCGGTGGCTGGAATGGAGGCTGGTGGCCCGGCGAGGTTCAGCACCGTGAGATCCCCGACCGGTACGGCGACATCGACCCCGCACCGCGCTACCAGGTTGGCACCGACATCCGGATCATGAATGTGACCACGCAGGAGACCAAGCCGTCTGGCGAGGAGCTGGGCACAGAGGCGAGCTCGGCGACCTTCCCGATGGAACTCGAAGTCTATGGTGCGGTGCATCCGGCCTCCAATCTGACGCTCTATCTGGACCTGGGCGTGCAGGGGCAACAGCTGTTGCCCGACGGCGAGACCTACGCGAGCGCCGCGAAGAAACGGGCCTGGGTGCGCGAGACCTTTGTCATGCTGCACGACCTTCCCGGCAGCGCATATGTGCGCGCTGGACGCTTCTTCCAGCCCTACGGTTGGCGCATCCCCGACCACACCGCCTACACCCGAAGAGATACTGGATTTGACCAGAACGACCAGGCCTTCGGCGTAGAAGTTGGTCATGCCTACTACGAGAGCTGGAGCAATGTGATGATCTGGCACGAGGGGGTGGAGAGCTGGCCGGGCGAGCTCAAGACCAACTTCGAGGCGAACGGCGTGACGGCGCAGGGAGGCTGGCGTGGCATGAACTTCACGGCAGGTGGGACGATGCACTACGGCAAGCGGAAGGCCGACGAGACGGTTGAGTTCGCGGCCGGTCCGATGTGGGCCTACAGCCTCTTCCCGCTCATCTACATGGGCGAACTCGACTACCGCAGCGACACGCGCAACCAGAGCGAGGGCGGCGTGACCGTGAAGCAGCTGGCGGCCTTTCATGAGCTGCAGTGGCACGGCTTCACGGGCCTCTCGCCCAAGTTCCGTTACGAGTGGGAAGACCCCGATCTGGCGCTCACCGAGAATGCGAAGAGCCGGGTGATGGCGGGTGTTGAGTTCAACCCCTACGCCGGTCTGCAGTTCGACATCCTCTACCGCTACGAGACCTCGGAGAACCCGAGGGAGTCGGACAAGGGACAGTGGCTGAGCCAGGTCCACATGTTCTACTGAGCGAGCCGCTCAGGGCGGCGCGCCACCCTCTATCCAGCGCCGGAGAAGGTCGGTTTGCGCCTGCGTGAGCGCTGCGCGACCGAGTGGCATGGCTTCGCCCAGACCGCCAACCGTGAGGTGGCTGCCTTCGACCTTTCGCCAGAGGTAGGAGGCCTCGAGGTCTCCGGGCGTGACCAGCGGCAGCGGCGCCGCCTGGAGCGAACTGGCGAGGAGTCTGTCGCGGAGCGCCGCGTTGGGTTCGAGCCAGAGGTTGCCGAGCGTCTGGCCAACATGGCAGTCGCCGCAGGTGGGCAGGAGCAGTCCTGCAGAGAGTTCGGAGAGAGTTGGCGTGGGGAGGTCGGGCTGGCCACTGCCAGAGCCCGCGTCGGTGTCATCCGAGCCGTCCGGTGGCGAGGTGGTGGTGCCGGTATCGAAGTCGACGCCGAGGTCGGCGAGCCCCACATCGAAGAGGGAGCCTGTGTCGGAGCCGCTGCCCGTCGGGATCGCGGGCAGGCAGCCGGCGAGGGCGAGGCAGACTGGGGCGACCAGGCGGCCCGCTTGGAGGTGGCGCGCCATGGAATCGCCTAGTTACAGGAGCCTTCGGGCATCCCCTGGGCCTTCCATGCCTCGATGATGGCGCGCTGCTGCCGCGTCACCGCCGGATCGGGCGCGCCGCGCGGAGGCATGTCGCCCGCGTTGATGCGAATCAGCGAACGGTCGAGGTGGGTAGAGACGCTACCCCGCCTCGGGTTGCGCTCGGCGTACACACCGAGGTCGGGAAACGGAACGCCTCCGCCGTGGCAGCGTGCGCAGGAGGCATCGAAGATGGGCTTGATGTGGGTGCAGTAGGTGAACTGGGGAGCGCCGCCGCAGCCGCTGGCGACTCCGCTTCCGTCTCCACTGGCGACTCCGCTTCCGTCTCCGCTTCCGCTTCCGTCTCCGCAGCCGTCTCCGCTTCCGCTTCCGACTCCGTCTCCGAGGTCGATGGCGGTAGGCGGCTTACCGAAGTCGGGGCAGCCCGTGAGCAGCGCGGCCGCGCAGAGCAGGAAGAAGCGGAGGGTGGAGGTGAACGAGGGGGTCGAAGTCTGAGCGTTCATGGGCATCCTCAAGGGGCGTCTCGCCAAGGCGACTACCACAGTCGCCCACGGAGGCCAAACCTCGTGTAGCGGCTTGCAACCGCGGCGCATCTGGTGCAGGAAGGCGCGCATGAGCACCGACGCCAGCCTCCCTCCTTCGCCCTCTGAGGCGCCCTCCGACCGGCTCCCCTGGGTTCAAGGCCTCCTCGGCCTGTTGCTCGGCGCGGGGCTTGTCTGGGGACTGCTCGAGGTATCGCAACTCTACCCCTACTCCTTCACGCATGGGCGCCCCGCGCTTCCTGCGGTTCCGGCCGCGCCGAGCCAGCCGGTCGATCTCTCCATCTCCTTCATCGAGACAGCCGAGTCGCAGACCGTGGGTACCCACCTCGCGCAGGGGCTGGGTTGGGGCAAGCGGCGGGTTGCCTTCCGCGCGGCGCTCATCCGCCACCCGAAGGGGACGATCCTCTTCGGCACGGGGCTGTCGCCGGAGCACAACGAGCGCCATGTGGGTTGGAAGGTGGGAACCCCCTTTGCTGCATCCAAGCCGCTCACCTCGCTGGCGCAGCTCTACCCGTCGCTCGGCGTGGACCGCATCATTCTGCCCTCGATGCGTTGGTACAACACCGGCGGGCTGCTCTCGCTGCCTTCGAGTGTTCGGGCCTTTGCCGGCTCAGGCGAGATTTCGAGTTCGACCGGGTCGTCTTGGCCCTACCGCTATGCCTATGATTTGCCGTCGGCGCAGGAGCTTCGGCCCCGCCTCTCTGCGATGGCCTTCAGCGGCGGCTCCTACCTCGGCGGTCGCAAGTCGGACGACCTCTTTGACGATGGCTCGGTGGTCGCGGTGACCTACCGGGCCTCTGGTCCCGAGGAGGTCGCGCTGCTCGTCTCGCTGCCAAGCGGTCGCCGGCTCTTGCTGGTTGGCGACTCGGTCTTTGCCGACGAGCAGGTGAAGCTGGCGACACCGAGCTTCCAGCCGCTCACCTGGTGGCACGACCGGAACCGGATGCAGCTCGCCTCGCTGGTCACAAAGCTGAGCGCGTTGGAGCTTAGTGGAGCGGTGGATGTGCTTCCGATGCTCGACGGGACGGTGGCTGTGCCGCTCTTCCCTGGAGCCTGGAAGTGAGGCCGCCGCTCCGACGAGCGCTGGTAACGGCCTCGAGCCGCGGGCTTGGCTTTGTGATCGCGCAGGCCTTGGCCGCGCAGGGGATGGAGCTGCTGGCCGATGCCGCGGGCCGCGCCGGTGTAACGGTCGCGTAGGCGCGGGCGCATGCAGGCATCCACGCTGATGGATTCGAAGGCTTATGCGGAGCGATTCTTCGGCGCGCTGCGCGAGAGCTGTTGCGTGCGCTGCGCGCAGGCGGGGTGAGTTTGCGAGCGGCTTGATGTTTCGCCGAGATTCCGCGTGTGTTATCGATTATGGGGTAGAGCAGCCTGCGCGTGGTAGAGGCACTTGCGCTCGGTCGTCCACGGACCGCCGCATCCGCGGAACCTCGCAAACTCTCATAGAAAGGACTGATCCATGACCGATCCCAGTGCACTCCCGGTGCAGCTTGTTCCAGGCAACTCGCTGATCACCAAGACGCCAGAAGAAGGCCGCCAGTTGGCCATCAAGATGGCGCGTCTGGTCATCAAGGTGACGCAGCCCGACGCGGGAACGCGCGAGCGGCTGCGCCCCGTGTACGCGGATGATCCGGCCATGCTAATCGCCATCGGCCACACGGTGGCCCAGGAGTTTGCCACCATCGCGGCGGCAAACAAGTACTGGACCTGAGGCGACGCGCGGCGCCGGCGCCGATTCAAGCCACACGACCTTCGTGCGTTCCCCGGCTCGAACACACCGGAGTGCAAAGGCACGGTCGACTTCGCTTGCTTAAGCAGTCAAGCGGCGCGTTCACGGCAGCCTTCACTGCGCTAGTATCTGTGTCGGGCGCTGCCTGCAGCGAGACCGACCTGCCACCGGCGGAGCTCTGGAGCTGTGTCTGCCGGTACGATCTGCTGCAGGCGGTTCCGCCGGCCCTGGGCGTCGAGAACAACGACTGGGTCTGTGGTCCGGCCGGCTACCTCGGCGAGTCGGCAAGCTCCGATGCCGCTGTTATCGCGGAGCGGGGCTGCGCGGCCTGGCCGGGAGCATCGAACTGTGTCTGCCGCTGCGAGCCGCTGGGCGAGGTCTGCGACGAGGGCGTGATGTAGGTGGCCGGCAAAGGCTTGGAGTGAAATGGGAGATCCGTTAGAGGCGGGCGGCGGGCTGCCCTGTTCGGCGGCTCCGACCCTCTCGACCGGTGCCCCATGTCTCGATTTGCTCCGACTCTTCTGATTGCTGCCTGCCTCTTTGCTGTCGGCTGCTCCGAAGACACCACCCGCCGCGGTGGAAGTGGCGGCGGTGGTGGCGGTGGCGGTGGCGGCGGTGGTGCTACCGATACAGGCGCCGTCACAGATACGGGCACGGGCGACGACACGGGCACGGGCGACGACACGGGCACGGGCGACGACACGGGCACGGGCGACGACACGGGCACGGGCGACGACACGGGAGCAGGCACCGACACGGGCACCAGCACCGACACGGGCGCGGGCACCGACACGGGCGTTGCAGATACCGACATCCCCGATTCGGTCGGTCTCGCCGACCTTGGGTTTGCCTGCTTCCAGAACAGCCTCTGCCAGAGCGGACTCTGCCTCGACAGCAGCCTCTTCCCTACCCCTTTTTGCTCCCAGCCCTGCGCGACCGCCGGAGACTGCGGCTTCGGGTTTGGCTGCACGACCGTACCCGATGCGCCCACACCCGGCACCTACTGCGTGCCCAGTCAGGATTGCTTCGACAACGATGGCGACGGCTATGGCGTGGGCAACCTCTGCGATGGGTTTGACTGCAATGACACCGACCTTCGTGCCTTCCCCGGCTCGAACACACCGGAGTGCGGCGGAACGGTCGATTTTGACTGCGATGGCGCGGTCGGTTGCGCTGACAGCAGCTGCGCCGCAAGCCCTGCCTGCGCGGCTCCCAGCGAGAACTGCACCAACGGAATCGACGACGATGCGGACGGTCAGGCCGACTGCCGCGACAGCGACTGCTCGGGCCTCTCGGTCTGTCTGGAGAACTGCATCGATGGCCGCGACAACGACGGCGACGGTCGGACCGATTGCGCCGACAGCGACTGCGCCGCTGTGGCCTCCTGCGTCGAGAACTGCACCGATGGCCGCGACAACAATGGCAACGGCCTTGTCGACTGCAATGACCCTGCCTGCGCCGCCGCGCCTGCCTGTGAGCCCGTGGGCGGAGAAGACTGCAGCAACGGTTTCGACGACAACGCCAATGACCTCTTTGATTGCGGCGATCCCGACTGCTTCGGCACGGTCTCCTGCGCCAACAGCTGCTCCCAGTTCGGACGCGCGACCGGCATCGGCGTGACCTGCACCTCCGATGCCACCTGCGGCACGGGCGGCTTCTGCGGCTGGCGCGGCGCCGCCGGCACCCGGGCCTGCATGCAGTCCTGCGTAACCGAGAACTGCACCACGGGCTGCGGCACGGGCGAGGTCTGCTCAGGCCTGCTCGACGCGGACTCGCTGCCCGTCACCACGCCCGATGGTAACCTCGCGGGCGGCTGCTTCAACACCGCCGCAAACCGCCCGAACTACACGACCTGTGGCGCACCGACGACCCCCTGCGTCGGCGCTTCGGACTGCTTCCAGTATGACTCCACGGCGGTCTACGGCATGTGCACACCGAACTGCGCGAGCACCGGCGTCTGCAACACGGTGGCAGGGTTTGCCGCCTTCTGCGACCTCGACCCCGCCGGTACGGGCACGCCCGACTTCTGCTCCATCCACTGTGGCGCGGGCGACACCTGTCCGAGCAGCATGATCTGCGTGACGCTGACTGACGGCATCGGCCGCTGCGTCGTCGACCGCTAAGCGGATCGGTAGGCTAAGCTCTCTTCGCAGCCAGCCGGATCAACGCTTCGAGCGCTGCGGGCTCGGCATCCTCGAGCCGCTTGAGATAGAGGCAGCCCTTGCTGGTGGTGTGCTCATGTTCAGGGTCTCAAGATTGGTCCTGAGTATAGGAACATCTCGTCCGTCAGGGTCGGGATTCTTGACCCCGAGTCGGCGCTACTCTTTCGATGCGATTTGCGGCGATGGCGGCGATGGCGGCGACGGCGAACGAAGGTTGGGGAGATGGCGTTGAACATGCGAACGATTGCTCTATCGGCGTGTATTTTAGCGATGATGTTCGGCATTGTTCTACTTTCCGAGTCCCACACCGCCGAGGTTGCGACTCGCCTGAGTTCCAACACGCAGGCGCTGAGTTTGAGTCAGCCGAGAACCCAAGAATCTTCCTCGCGAAGTTGCGCTGTTCCTCATGCAACGAGCGCGCGCCAGAGTTTCGATCATGCCACGCAGAGATGGGGTCCGTGTTCAGTCCAGGAGTGTGAGCGGGACTTCGTTGCGGCGCCGGATAAGTGTGTGCCTCGTGCGAGCCAGTTGGCTGTGGACGGAACCTACAATTGCGCAGTGAGAATTGATGGGAGCGTCGTCTGCTGGGGACGGGTAGATGAATTCCATGAGCCCGACGGGCTCACGATGATTGACGGTAAAGTCGAGGGGTTCGATGCGCCGATTCGAATGCTCGATGTGGCCAACGAGGGTAGCTGCGGAGTTACTTCAACGGGAACGGTCTGGTGTTGGGGCAACACACCGAACACAACGGGAGAGAATCGTTACGAGACCTGGGACGCGCTAGCCTACGAGCGCGTGCCCGAACAGGTCATCCTCCCCGCTCGTGCAGAGAAGGTGGTCGTGGACCCCAATCGTGCCTGTGCCCTGCTGGTGGACGGATCAGTATCGTGCTGGGGGCAATTCGAAGGCCCAGAGGCTTCGAAGACCGACACGCTTTGCGCAACAGAACCGACGCGCGTTCTGGTTACGGAGCGGATCGTCACATTGGAAAACGGAAACTGTGGCGAAACCGCAAAGGGAGGCAGGGTCTGCTGGGAGCCAGAGTTCATCGATGGCAGCGGGGAGGGTGAAGAGAAAGCCTGCAGGTACGATTCACGCGACCTGCTGGTGCTGCGCGTGCTGCCGACGAGGAAGGCCAAGTCTCAAAACACAAAGCCTGCCATCTCGAACAGGCAAACGACCAAGCGATGCGGGAATGAGCATCTTGAGTGCATCATCAATGAAGCGGCTCAGGTGCTTTGCAGGGGCAACGCGGCTATCCGATTCTCAGATGGAGTCACACTCTCGGAAAAGAGTTTCCGCAGGGTAGGCATCGAGGAGGCAGAGAGCCTCGACTGCTCAGAATCCCATGTCTGCGCGGTTACCCGAAGCGGCGCCATCATGTGTGCGGGTAGCAGCGAGTCTGGTCGCCTTGGCGATGGAAAATGGAATGAGCATTCTGCTGCCGCGCCGGTGAAGGGTCTGTCCGGTGTGAAGCAAGTGATCGTGGCCGTGGACCATGCATGTGCCCTGACGGAGGCAGGACGAGTCGCTTGTTGGGGAGATAACTCCCACGGTCAACTGGGCGGCATCGACGGCAGTGCTCGCAGTTCACCCGTTTGGGTGGACCGATTGGCGGATGTCGTTCAATTGTCTGTGGGGCAGACGAGTTCATGCGCATTGGACGCGGCGGGTCGGGTCGAATGCTGGGGAGTTGATGCAGCGGTGCCCAAGGCGAATCGCGTCGCGTCGATGCGAGTAGCCATCGACGAACTCGGTTCCGATGGTGACCCACCCGTGCAAATCTCAGGAGGTGCAGCGTTTGGCTGTGCCGCTCTCAGGTCCGGCCGGGTGCGGTGCTGGGATACGACAAATGCAAGCAACGCTTCGGGGAGTTCTCGGACCGTAGAAGTCTTCAACGTCGTCGGCGTTGAAGGAACGCTACGGGTCAGCGTAGACAAAATGCTCGCCTGCGCAGTGACCGAGCGAGGCGGTGTGTCATGTTGGGGTGCAGGCTTGTTGCGCGATGGGTATGCTGCGCGGACCCTCGATGCACTTCAACTTTCCGGTGCGGTAGGGGTGAAGGAGTTGGAACTGCAAAGCATGTGTC
>JBIIFW010000177.1:0-5396 GCA_044236985.1 Bradymonadia bacterium
GATCGGCGAGTTCCGTGGTGAGGTTGGCGCCGACGGTCGGCTTCAGATCACGGTGGTGAAGCCCGATGAGGCTTCGGATCCGGGGCTTCGGCGCTATGCGCAGGGTCTTTGCAGCCTGAACATTGTGCAGGATGGCGTGCCGGCTTCCGGGCCGGCCGACTCGATCGAGATGGTCACGATTTTCGAGGGCCTTGATGCAGAGTGCGACGGCTTTGTTGGCACGCCGCTCTATTGCGGCGTTGTGACCGTGCGCTCGTTCTACGGCGCACCGCAGAATGATGTCTTTGCCCAGATTCTGACCCTCGCTCCCTCGACGGCCGTGAGCGTTGCCAACGGCGATGTTGTTCCGGGCGGATCGAGCGGGCTCGGCTCGTGGTCGTACGGCGACTTGGGCGGCCTTGCGTCGGCCCCTGCGAATGCGGCGACACACAGCTGGGTTTTTGCCCGCACGGGGATCAACTTCACCTTTACGGGACGGGTGGTCGCGACGGTGGATGAGGTCTGCGACGGCGTGGACAATGACTGTGATGGTCTGGTGGACGAGGGGCAGGGCTGCCGGACGCAGGGCCAGAGTTGCACGGAGGTTGCTGACTGCACGAGCGGCCTCGCCTGCACATCAGGCATCTGCTCTGTGACCAGCTGCTCCGCGGGCTTTCATGTTGAGAGCGGCTCCTGCGCTGCCGACACGCGGAGCTGCACCATCGCCAACGGGACGGGCAGCCAGACCTACGCGGCGGGTAGCTGGGGCAGCTGCTCGTTGGTCACCTGCAACAGCAGCTACCACGCCAATGGCAACGCCTGCGACGCCGATGTGATCGCGTGCAGCGCGAGCAACGCGACGGCAGCAACCCAGACCTGGTCGGCCGGCGCCTACGGGAGCTGCATCGTGACCGCCTGCGCTTCGACCTATCATTTGGAGAGCGGCGCCTGCGTGAGCGACAGCCGGAGCTGCCTGACCTTGCCGGCGAATGCGACGGCCGGCACGGAGAGCTGGACGGGTGGCGGCTACGGGAGCTGCACCGCGACGGCCTGTACCGTTGGATATGTTGTGACTGCCGGCGCCTGTGTCGCGTCGTCGACCTCTCTTCTGCCGCTGGGCGCTCCCTGCTCGTTGAGCGCCTCGTGCGACTCGGGATTCTGCGCGACGGGCCCGGTTGGGACGGTGAACGACCGGTGTGCCCCAATCGGCATGAACTACATCCCTGCGGGGACCTTCACGATGGGTTCGCCGAGCGCTGAGGTGGGGCGGCTGTCGGGTGAAACGCAACACAGCGTGACGTTGACGCGCCCCTATTTCATGGCGCAGACGGAGACGACGCAGGGCTTCTGGAAGGGGTTTACCGGTGGCGTGAACAGGGCGTTGTACCAGAACACGACCTGTACATTTGGCTCCTGTCTGGGCAACGAGAATGCGAACGATAGCGGGCCTGTGGAGGGTACGGATTGGTACTCTGCGGTGGCCTTTGCCAATGCGCTGTCGGCGGCCGAGGGGGTGACGGCCTGCTACACGCTGGTTGGCTGCAACGACATGACGGATGGCTGGAAGGATAGTTCGCACGACGGCTGCTCGGGCGCCATCTTCGCCGGGTTGGACTGCCCGGGCTACCGGCTGCCGACGGAGGCGGAGTGGGAGTATGCCGCGCGGGCGGGGACCACGACGGCCACCTACGGTGGCAATCTGAGCGCATCTTCTGGCTGCCCGACCTTGAGCGGTGTGGGCGCGATCGCGGCCGGCACCAGTGTGGCTGCCCTGTTGTGGAACTCCTGCAACGCGGGGAACCGCACGCACGAGGTAGCCGGCAAGTTGCCGAACGACTACGGGTTGTACGACATGTTGGGGAACGTCTACGAGTGGACGCACGACTGGAATGCAGCCTACCCGGGTACGGTGACGGATCCGATTGGTCCGGCCTCGGGTTCGGACAAGTTGTTCCGTGGCGGCACCTACGACTTTGATGTGCGCTACTCGCGGGCGGCGCATCGTCGGGAGGTCTACCCTGGCTACCGTTCACCGCAGATTGGCTTCCGCCTGGCGCGAACGGTGCCGTAGGGCGTCGCCTTGGTGCGAAACGACCTGCGGCGCTCGCTGGAGGGATAGGCGGCCTGCGGGCAAATCGACCCGCGTCGCGCAACATTCGGCGGCGAATGACGAGAACCTTGGAGAGAGACTCTCCCGAGGTTTGCCGTGTCGAGGCGAAAGCCCTTTCTTCATAAACCCCACGAGGCCCGCGTTGCGTCGCTGGTCTCGATCTGGCAGCCGCGTGGTACCATGCGCGAAGAGGCGGTGGTGCCGCGCCATGCGCTGCGTGCCGATATCGTTATCGACGGGCACAAGGGCGTCTCGCCCGTATGGGGACCGCTCCAACCGCTGATGGAGGGGCAGCATACGGTGGTCGAGGTGGTGGCGGGGCATCTGTCGCAGCGGGAGCTACGGCGGTACATTGCGAAGGCGACGCTGCTTTCTGCGCCATGGGGACCGGTCGCGGCCTGTAGGCTGGTGATTGTCTGCCGGAGGGTGCCGTCTGCGCGTCTCGCGGAGCTCGGCGCAACGACGCTCGAGCCGGGGCTTTGGGAGGCGGCCGGAGCGGAGCGGGGTCGCATCTTCATCATGGTGCCCGATGCGCTGGAGGCCCTGCCGGGGCGGTCGGCGCCGCGGTTGTTGTTCCAGTGCGCGGACCGGGAGGAGGTGCGTCGTCGTCGTGCCCATCTCTTGACGGACCCGTCGCTGCCGAGCGATGTTCAACGGGAGATTTGGAGGAGGATTCGCATGAGACGGGTACAGGCGTCGCTGGCAGAGTTGGAGCATTTGAGCATGACCGAGTTCCACGACGAGGTGCTGCGTCGCGGTGAGTCGCGCGGGGTCGTGCGCGGGTTGGAGCAGGGCGTTGCGCGCGGGTTGGAGCAGGGCGTTGCGCGCGGGGTGGAGCTCGGTCGCGAGGCGTTGCTTCGGGTTGCGTCGGTGTTGTTGTCTGAGGCGGAGATGGCGGCCTTGCGGCCGCTGCCGCTGGAGGGGCTGGAGGCGGCGATCAACGAACGGATAGCGGCGCTCAAGGGGGGTTAGGTCTCTACCATCCGTGAATGGGTCGGCGACCCAGTCGGCCAGGGATGTGTTGCTCGACGCGGCTATGGGCCCATGGTACCACTCGGTGGTGCGGCAGTGACCACAGGGGGGACGAATGAGGCGATGTGAGACCGTGGTTTCTAGAAGGTTGTATCTGATTGTTGTCTGCCTGCTGCTGGGAGCATTCACTTTCGGCGCGATGGGTGGGGTGGCGCAGGCTGCTGCACGGGAGGACCGTGACGGCATGGCAGCAGCGGCCGCGGCGAGCGGTGCGGTGGTTGCGCTGGAACCGGGAGAAGGAGCCACGGGGCGGCAGGTTGGACAGGCGGTCCTGCGGGTGGCGAGCAAGGCGAGCCCGCCGCCGAAGCCATCCGATGCATCTGCTGCGCAGGCCGGCGCGATTGTGCTGGCGTCGGCCGCACAGGCTCGAAACGTGGATCGGCAAGATCAGTTCGGGATTGCAGATGCACCGATGCGGGGTGCCCCGCGTGGCATCATCACCATCATTGAATACTCGGATTTCGAGTGCCCCTTCTGCGCGCGGGTCAACCCGACATTGAAGCAGATTTTCGATGCGCCCGAGTATGCTGGGAAGGTACGGCTGTTCTTCAAGCAGAATCCTTTGCCTTTCCACCGTCAGGCGCAATTGGCCGCTGAGGCCTCGCTGGCCGCTCACGCCCAGGGCAAGTTCTGGGGGATGCACGACAAGCTGTTCGAAAACCAGAAGGCTCTCACCCGCCCCGACCTTGAGCGATATGCGCGGGAGATTGGACTGAATCTGGTTCGATTCAACCGGGCGCTCGACCAGCGTACCTACCGGGAGGCCGTCGCCAAGGACCTTACCGACGCTGGCAAGGCTGGCGTGCGTGGCACCCCCCACTTCTTCGTGAACGGCAAGGCCATCTCGGGCGCTCAGCCCTTCGAGGCCTTCAAGGCCGTCATCGACATCGAGATCAAGGAGATGGAGTCGCTGATGAGGCGTGGAAAGTCGCTGCGTGATGCACTGGGCGAGCGGGTGAAGGCCAATTTTGACCCCGAGGCTGCCCGTGCTCAGCCGGCCGCGCCAGCTGGTCCCGATCCGACCGACGAACTCTTCGTCCCGGTGGGGAACTCTCCGGTGAAGGGCAATCCGAATGCGCCGGTCACGATTGTGATGTTCGCCGATTTCCAGTGCCCCTTCTGCGCGCGGGTGCAAGGGACCCTCCGCGAGCTCGAGGGGAAGTATGGCAGTTCCATCCGTATCGTCTGGAAGAACAACCCGCTCCCTTTCCACCACAGAGCGGAGGATGCCGCGCGCGCCGCGATCGCGGCAGGCGCACAGGGACGGTTCTGGGAGATGCATGATCTGATTTTCGCCAACCAGGGAGCGCTCTCCTTCGAGGAGCTCTATCAGTATGCATCGGAGCTCGGCCTCGACATGTACCGGTTCGAGGCCGACATCAACGCCCCCACCGCCGCCGCCTCCATCAAGGAGGACCAGGCGCTTGCGGTCCGCCTCGCAGCGCGCGGTGTCCCTCACTTCTTTCTCAACGGCTTCCGCCTCCGTGGCGCCCAGCCCGCCTCCAAGTTCATCGAGATTATCGACCGGGAGCTTGCCCGCGCCAAGTCGCAGATGGCGAAGGGTACGCCACCCGCCAAAGTCTATCAGTTGCTCCAGGCATCGGCGAACCGTGGCGAAGCCAAGATGCTCGCCGGGTCTGCTCCGACCCCCGGTGTGGCGGAGCCCCCGAAGGCGCCCGTGAAGATTCCCATCGGCACCGCGCCATCGAAGGGTCCGGCGGACGCGGACGTCACGATTGTTGTCTATGCCGACTTCCAGTGCCCCTTCTGCGCGCGGTTCGCGGCGAACCTGGCTGAGGCGGTCGGCGATAATCCGGACGTTCGCATTGTGTACAAGCAGTTTCCCCTCCCCTTCCACAACAACGCCGATCTTGCGGCGCAGGCAAGTCTCGCAGCCCATGCGCAGGGCATGTTCTGGGAGATGCACCATATGCTGTATGCCAACCAGCAGCAGTTGGGTCGCACGGACCTCGAGGGGTATGCGGAGGAGCTCGGTCTCGACATGGAGCGATTTCGATATGCGCTGGATTCGGGGATCTATGAACAGACAATCAAGAACGAGATCGCGGAGGGCCAAAAGTTTGGCGTGCAGGGGACACCGACTTGGTTCGTCAATGGCGTATTCCAGAGTGGTGCGCTCCCGGCGGACGCGATCAGGGCGAAGATTGCTGAGCATGAGATGGAGCCTGATCTCGATTAGGGCGTATCCTTTTGCTGTGGTTGTTCGCGATGCGGCGCTCAAGCGGGGTTAGGGCTCTACCATCCGTGAATGGGT
>JBIIFW010000178.1:0-5378 GCA_044236985.1 Bradymonadia bacterium
CGCGATCGCCACGGGATCGCGCTGCTTGCGGAGCGCCTCGATGGTCTCGGGCGGCAGGTAGGCTGCGGCCGCTGCGAGAAGCTCTTCGACGCCCTCGGCCTTGCCCTCGGCCTTGCCCTCCGCCTTCAGCCGCTTCGCCTCCTTCGCTTTCCAGGTTTTGAACTGGTCTAGGAGGCTGCGGGCCTCGCGGCGGGCCTTGCTGACAACGGTTGGATCGGTGAGATCGCTGCTCAACATCTGTTCCTCCATCAAGATGGTGTTGCGTAGTTTGTCCGACAATGTCGGATCGTTCAAGAGGTCATCATAACGTTGAAAATACTCGGCTTGCGAGGTTTTGGGGGCGGTGAAGCGGAGCGCGGCTGTGCCGGGTTGGGCGGGCAGTTCGGTGGCCACCGCGATGATGACCTGACCGGCCATGCCGCGGTCGAATTGCCATGACCCGGCAACCGGGCCTGGAGAAGCATAGGGTGCCAGTTCTTTGAGTAGGGCCTTTGGCCGCCGGTTGCAGAGGATGAAGAGGCGGGCCTTGCCTGGCCGTGTGCCCTTGGGGCGCACGAACTGTGCCTCGCCGAGGTAGCGGTTGAGCATCTCGAGGCTCAGGTGGCCGCTACAGAACTCGACCGCGACGTGGTGGCCGGCAAAGAAGGGGCGGAAGGGGCCCCAGACGGGCGACTTGGCCGCTCTGCCCCAGACGACGAGGTCGATGAAGAGGCTGTTGCGGGGCACCACATACTGCTCGTGCAGCGCGCCTGCTGGCAGACCTGCACGCGTGACGGTGACGCTCCGCCGCTCGAGGTGGTTGCGTTCGGCGCGAGGCGGAGGTGGAGAGGGAGGTGGGAGCGGGGGCAAAGGTGAACGCGACATGTGACCTCACGCAAGTGTGATGGTCGGTTATCGGCGTTTGCGGCTTGGTGTTGCGGAGCGGCCTTCAGATTTTTGGATCAGGCGGAGGAGCGGTCAGTACTCCCCTCGCAGCAGGCCAGTCTCACTGAGGTTCGCTCCTCGGACGAGAACGCGTTCAGACCCGCTCACCGCGGTCGAGCTTCGCGAGGAAGGCCTCGGCATCGGTGCGGAGTTCGGCGCGGCGCTCCTCCGTCATCTTGGCGAGCGTAGCAAAGGGCATGCCGAGCCGCGGATTACCGGCGAGCCGCTCGCGGTTGCGCATGAGGAAGTGCCAGTAGAGCGGACCGAGCGGGCAGGCATCCGGACCGCTCTTGGCGGCGACCTTGTAGCGGCAGCCTTTGCAGGAGTCGCTCATGCGGTCGATGTAGGCGCCCGAGGCGGCGTAGGGCTTGCTCGTCATGCGGCCGCCGTCGGCAAAAAGCACCATGCCGTGCACATTGGGCAGCTCGACCCACTCGTAGGCGTCGGCATAGACCGCGAGATACCACTGCTCCACCTCGGCGGGTTGCAGCCCGGCGAGTAGCGCAAAGTTGCCGGTGACCATGAGCCGCTGGATGTGGTGAGCATAGGCGTGGCGCTTTGTGGTTGCGATGGCGTCGGCCATGCAGCGCATGTCGGTCTCGCCCGTCCAGTAGAGCGCCGGCAGAGGCCGGTTTGCCGAGAGTGCGTTACTGCGGTCGTAGTCGGGCCCTTCGAGCCAGTAGATGCCGCGCACGAACTCGCGCCAGCCGAGGATTTGGCGGATGAAGCCCTCGGTGGCAGCGAGCGGGATGCTTCCTGTGGCGTAGGCAGCGAGCACGGCCTCGCAGACCTCGCGCGGCAGCAGGAGGCCAAGGTTGAGCGAGGTGGAGAGGAGGCTGTGGTGGAGCCAGGCCTCGCCGGTTCGCATCGCGTCTTGGTAGTCGCCGAAGCGGGGGAGGCAGTCGGCGATGAAGTGGTCGAGCGCGCCGAGGGCCTGCGCGCGGGTGACGGGCCAGTCGAAGTCGCGGGCGTCGCCCATGTTGGCGGGGAAGCGGGCGCGGACGAGTTCGATGACTTCGAGTGTTACAGCATCGGGCGAGAAGCGGGTGCGGTAGGGGAGGGCGAGCGCACGGGGGAGCGCCTTCCGGTTCTCGGCGTCGAAGTTGAACTGGCCGCCTTCTGGGTCGTCGCCCTCCATGAGCCAGCCGGTCTGCCGGCGCATGAGGCGGTAGAAGAACTCCATGCGGAGCTCTTTGCGACCCTTGGCCCAGCGCTCGAAGGTGTCGCGTGTGCAGAGGAAGCGATCGTCTTCGCGCCGCTCGACGGGCAGGCCGAGCTGCGCGCGCCAACCCTCCATCTCGAGCGCGAGGCGCCACTCGCCGGGCTCCGTGACCACGAGGCGGTCTGGGCGGAGTTCGGCGATGGCGCGGGCCGTTTCTGCGATGAGAGAACCTGCATTCTCAGGGTCGTCGAGGCGGGTGTAGCGGACCCGTAGCCCGCGGGCGCTGAGCTCTTCTGCGAAGTGGCGCATGGCCGAAAAGCAGAGGGTCAGCTTCTGCTGGTGGTGTGGCACATAGGTGGCCTCCGCCGCGACCTCTGCGATGAGGATGGTGTCGCGCTCTGGGTCGAGGTCGCGGAGGGTGGCGACGCTCTGGGAGAGCTGGTCGCCGAGGATGAGTCGGAGGGTGGCCATGTCGGAGAGATGCGGCGCGGGCGATGGGGGTTCAGGGAGGAAAGTGATTGTCGGATCACATTAGGTGAATAGACTCCTCTCCCGCCCGTAGGAGGCGATGTCAGACAACCGAACAATCAAGATGGGTGGAGGGTCGAGGCCCGACGAAACCCAGCCAACCGACCGATTCCCGGCACGGTGGCAAGGCCCGGCGAAGTGAGAACTTCGCGACGATTAGGAGGACGAGATGGACGAGAAGAAGCGTCTTGAGGGGCTTGAGGCGGCAGCGCGGGCGAAGACAGCTGCCAAGGAGCGGGAGCAGGCCGCTGACTTGCGCTGGCGGGTGCGGGTCAAGAAGGCTGACGACCTGCAAGGGGCGCAGGAGCAGGCGATGCTGGACGAGGCCGCTGCCTTCGCCGCGCGTGTTGCGGCAGCGGAGCCCGCCTTTCGGCAGATGGTGTCGTCTGCAGCGTGGAAGCGGCTCGCTACGGCGACCGATGGGCTGTTCGGCCGGCCGCCTCGTCTTGCCAGCCTGTTCCTCGTCCATGACGAGGATGGGTTGCTGTCCGAGGGTTCACTCACGGACACCGGCGAGAGGCCCCTCCACGGGTGGTGGTACGAGTGGCATCTCGGCAGTGAGCTCACGCTCATCAAGACCCACTACGCGAAGTTCTACGGCAAGCTCCGGAAGGAGGTTGTGCGCTTCCCGTCGTTCGCGGCGTTGGGCACGTTCAACGAGGCCCAGGTGGTGAAGAACGGCCAGTACGATGCGGCGACCGACACGCTGGCGGTACTCTTCTGCATGCGGACGCTGGTGACGCGGGTGGAGCGAGGCGACCTTATGGCTGCGGTCTTGCTGCAGGCGGAGGAGGACCAGTAGCGGGCGGGGCAGCGTGAACCCCGGGGGGTGCGGTTCGGGGCGGGGCTCGACCTCCGGCATCTTCGTTGCGAGTTTTGTCCAAAGAGATTTGTTTTTTGGGAAAATGCGGTGTAGAAAATATGCACGCGTTTCGGCACAACGAAAAACAAGTGCATCTGCGAACGACAAGGCGAGGTACCGTATGGGTAACGTGAAGAAGCCAGGTGAGGGCGACCCCCGCTTTCTGAAGGGCGAGCTGCCGTGGAGTGCGGGAGAGCATCGCCGCAATGAGTGGGCCAAGGCTCGCGCTGCGATGGACGAAGCTCGAGGTCTGAAGGAGGTTCCGAAGGCGTCCGAGCCGGAGCAGGCTGGCGAGGCTGAGGTGCTCCCACGCCGTCGCGGGAGGCCGCCGCTGCCCGAGGGGATGATGCTCGATGTGACGCTCCGGATGCCGCGTGAACTACTCGATCGTGCAGATGCGATGGTCGAAAATGCATCGGAATGGCGAGAGTTTAGGCGTGTTCTTCCGACACGATCCGGCGTTCTCCGTCTGGCGATGATGCTCGGCATGGAGCAGCTCGCGTTGCGCCGGCAGGCGAACTGGGATCTGCCCGCTTCGCAGGTCATGCAGTTCGCCTGGTCGCGCGATGGTGTGCTTCCCACCGCCAGCAGCGCGCCGCTTGTCTCGGCGTTTCGGTCGGCCTGGGATGAGAAGCCCTCAGCGCAGGTCGAGCAGCTCCGCGCGCGGGATGAGAAGCTCCACGAGATGATTCTGCTCCTTGCCAAAGAGATCGAGGTCCTGAAGATGGCGGGTGGCGGAGAGGGGCCTTCGGCTGGTAGGTCTTTGATTTAGGCCATTTTTTGTCGGTGTAAGATTCATTTGACCCACCGTGTGAACTGTCGCTACACTGCATGGCTCCCCAATCCTGGGTAGCCGGAGCAGTTTCATGGTCTTTCGCGCGTTTGTTCTGGTCGTTCTTCGATTCTCGCCGCAGGGCAGCTTCGTTCTTTGGGTGGTGTCCGTGCGGGCGGTCTCGCCTGTACCTGCTCACATCGCAGTGCTTGCGGAGGCTGCGAGTGCCTCGGCACCGCCGCAACCTGCGCTGCCCTGGGCCTCCGGCGACGACGAGGTCGTTGAACCTCGAGAGGTCCGCGGGGTAGCCATCCTGTCGGATGCAGCATCGCCCGCCGCACCGGTGAGTCTGGGCGGTGCTCAGCCGCGAAGGAGCCTGAAACAGGAGCGGGAGCTGCGTCAGCTGGCAGCGTTCTCCGCGTTGGCTCGCCAGGCGCAGCGGGCTCGCACCTCGCCACGGCGGGCCAGAGAAGCATGGCAGCTCCACCAGGTTTTGCTCCTCGCGGCAGCTCTCCGCCGCGCTGGGTTCCCGCGGTAGCTCAGAGGACGACGATGGCGTGGGTCGAAATCACGCCTCGCCATCCTGTCCCTCGCACGAGCGCCCGCCCCCGCGCGGGCAGGCGTTCAAAGAAGGGTAGGGGCTGCGATTTCTGCGGCTCAGCCTTTCAACTCGTTCCAGGAGCTTCGCAATGACAGACCTTACCCTACTGCCCATCGAAGTGCAGCGCTTGCGGCACCAAGCGCTGCTCGAACTCAAGGCCGCGGACCAGGCCGAGACGACGGCACGGACCATCGCTCTCTCGCCGGCCGCCCCCGAGGCCTGCCTTCGTGCGCTGCTCTTTCATCTTGCCTGGGAGAGGCGCCGTGTGGCCAGGGCCACCTTGCTTGATGCGCTCCTTCAGATTGCCGCAGCGGTCGACCTGAAGCCTGCCGTGCGAGCCCGCTACAACACCAGCGTTGCCTCCATCCTCTCGCAGCTCGATGCCATCGCCGCGGCATCATCACCGGTTCGAGCGTCCATCGCCGAATCCGAACAGGCGATCCTGCACTAGCCGCCACCCCTTGCGAACCACTCTCTGCGACCGAGAATCGTCCCCATCTTTCAGCCCCTTATCTATCGAGGAGAACCC
>JBIIFW010000179.1:0-5350 GCA_044236985.1 Bradymonadia bacterium
GGGCGCCGCCGGATAGCGGAGGCGCTCGGTGCCGCAGAGCATCACCTCCGAAGCCCGCGCGAGCTCCTCTGCGCGGGCCTCTGAGGCGGTTCCGCAGCCCTCATCCAGGACGACGGCCGTGAGGTCGCCCCAGCGCTCAAGCCGAAAGGCCGAGCAGGCGGCGCCCGCTGTGACGCTGCCGCCGTGCGGACCATCGCTGCTCACAGGCGCACCTCCCGTCCACCAGGTCGCAAGCAGCGGCCCGAGCCGTGCGAAGGCCTCGGCCTCCTCCGCGCTGTCCCAGACGAGCAGCCAGGTCACCAGCTCCCGATCGCTCCCCGCAAAGCGCCAGCCCGACAGCCGGTCGCCGTCCCAGCCCGCCGCGGCCCGAGAGACCGCAGCCGGCGCAACCGATGCGCCTAGCCACTCGCCCAGCAACGAGCGCACCATCCACTCCCCCATCACATCCACAGCGTAGCGCTCTGCGCCGGGCAGCGGGTGGGGGTGCTCCAGCCACGTTGGCTCGTCGCGGTCGAGGTAGCGCTCGGGATGGAGAATCTGCTCCGTTGACTGCGGCGGTGAGGCGTAGAGCTGCGTCACGGCCTCCCACCCCTGCGCGTCGGCCACCGCGGTCACAAAGGAGAGACCGCCCGCATAGGGAAAGAGGAGCGACTGCCAGATGGTCTCCGACAGCCCCTCGGGCGCAGAGGCGGCCTGCATGGAGGCGGCCATCAGCTTGTTGAGCAGCAGGGGAGAGGCGGAGAGCTCCCCCGACGGGTACATCAGCATGGTCGCCAGTGCGTCGCCCTCGAGGAGCGCTGCGGTCGCGAGTCCTACATCCTGCACCCGGTCACCGTAGCCACGCACCCTTTCGATGCCGAAGTGCTGGTCCTGGAGCGCATGATGGAGTTCGTGGGCCATGATGCCCGCCTGCGCCGACTCGGGCATGTCTGACAGGATGAAGAAGGTTTTGGCGCGCGGGTCGTAGAAGCCGGCGATCTCGTCGCCGAGCAGTTTGAGCATCACCTGCTCGTATCGCTGGTCGGGGCCGAGCAGTCGGAGCCTGTGGAGGAGCCGGTCGGCCGCTTCGAGCAGGTCGGGCGCCACCTCCTCCTTTGTCATCTGCTCAAGACGCAGCCGGAGCCCCGCACGACCCTCCACGCGGCGCTCCACGGGGTGCAGAAGCGGAAGCCCGCGGAGTGCCGCGACCTCGCCAGCCACACGGTCGCTCATCGTCTGGAGCGCCTCCATTTCGGTCGGCCTTGGTGCGCTTGGTTCCGCCGCGGCAGGCGCGGCGGTGAACGTCAGCGCCACGCACTGCAACAAGGCCGCCGCTGCCAGCCACACTCCCTCTTCAATCCGTCGCTTCACCGTCCGCCTCCGATCGCCCGCTGTCGGATCTTTGCGGCGCCCGCCCTGCTATGCAAGAGCGGTCGCTCTCTCCTTTGCACGAAGGGATCTTCCGCATGGATGCCTCGCTCCTCACGCCCGCCGTTCGACAGCTCATCGCCCTTTCGCTGGAAGAAGACCTCCACGGTGGCGACATCACGAGCGACGCCATCTTCGACGCAGACCAACCGGGCTCCGCCACCTTCCGCGCCAAGCAGAAGCTGGTGCTCGCAGGTTGCACCATCGCAGAGGCCGTCTTGCAGCAGGTCGACCCGCGGCTCACTGTCACCTGGCTCGCACAGGACGGCCAACGCATCGGCACCGGCGCCTTCGGGACGGTCACCGGCCCCGTCCGCTCCATCCTTCGTGGCGAACGGGCTGCGCTCAACTTTCTGCGCAAGCTCTCGGGCGTCGCGACCACCACAGCCACCTTCGCAGCAGCGCTCCAGGGCAGCGGCACCAAGCTGCTCGACACCCGCAAGACAACGCCAGGCTTCCGCGCCCTCGAGAAGCACGCGGTCCGCATGGGCGGAGGCCACAACCACCGGCTCGACCTCTCGTCCGGTGCCATGCTCAAGAACAACCATATTGACGCCGCCGGTGGCATCGCCGCGGCCGTCGCCAAGGTACGCGCGCGGGCCCCCTTCCTCACCATGATTGAGGTCGAGGTCCGCAACGAAGAGGAGGCCGCACAGGCCGTCGCAGCGGGCGCAGACGCCATGCTCCTCGACAACATGCCGCTCGAACAGCTCAGGCGCATCGCCGACACCTACCGCGGCCGCATCAAGCTCGAGGCCTCGGGCAATGTGACCCTCGACACCCTCCCCGCGCTCGGCACCGCCGGCCTCGACTATGTCTCGTCGGGCTGGCTGACCCACTCGTCGCCTGCCGCCGACATCAGCCTCACCATCGGCGGCAGCTACCCGCCCGCGGCGCTGCTCGAGACCATCGCCACACCATGAACCGGCCGCTGCCCCCTGTGGAGTGCTGGGACGAGGTCGACAGCACCAACCGCATCGCTGCGGAGTGGCTCCGCGCGGGCTGCCTCCACGGGCGGGCCCTCCGGGCCCGTAGCCAGACCGCAGGGCGCGGAAGGCTCGGACGGAGCTGGACAGCGCCGCCCGACTCCGGACTCACGCTCTCCGTTGCACTCGCAGGCCCGGAGTGGCTCGCGCTCGCGCCCCGCATTCCCTTGGCGGCGGGCGTTGCCTGTGCCGACCTCCTCCGTGCCAAGTATGATCTACCCGTTGGACTCAAGTGGCCCAACGACCTGATGGTCGGCAGCCGAAAGTGTGGCGGCATCCTCTGCGAAGGGGTCACCAACGGCGGCCGCTTCGCCGGCGTCGTCATCGGCATCGGTATCAACATCAACGCGGACGAAGCCCAGCTTGGCGCGGAGCTCGCAGGCCGCGCCACCTCCCTCTTCCTCGAAACAGGCAACACCGAAGCTGACCTCGATGGCCTCGCCTCCGCCATCCGCGACGCCGTCGTCGCCGCAGCAGCGGCCCTCTCCACAAGCCCGCCCGACCACCTCCTGGCACGCTGGGAAGCGCTCGACTCCATGCGTGGGCGGCAGGTCTGGTTCGGAGAGGGTGATGGCGCCACCTCCGGCATCGCCGAGGGCATCGCACCGGACGGCGGGCTCCTGGTGCGCACCGCGCAGGGCCTCCGCGCCCTCCACGCCGGCGAAGTCACCACACAACCGCCTTCCGACCCTCGCTGAATCGCCACCGATTTGCTAACGGGCGCGACCAGCTCTCGTGGAGTCTATCTCAGCCATGCTGCTCGTCATCGATGTCGGAAATACCAACACAGTGCTCGGCCTCTACGAGGGTGAGACGCTCATGGACCACTGGCGCGTCGCGACGGACCGCAACCGGACCAGCGACGAGTATGCCGTCATGATGCGGCAGCTCTTCGAGCTCCGCGGCCGCAACATCGGCGACGTCACGGGCTGCATTCTCTCCTGCGTTGTTCCGCCCATGCAGCCCGTCATGATGGCCATGGTCGAACGCTACTTCGACGTGAAGCCGCTCGTCGTGGGCCCAGGCATCAAGACAGGCATGCCGATCCTCTACGAGAACCCGCGCGAAGTAGGCGCCGATCGCATCGTCAACGCCGTCGCTGCCTACGAGCGAACCGGCTGCGCGACCATCGTGGTCGACTTCGGCACGGCCACCACCTTCGATGCCGTCAGCACCGCAGGCGAGTACCTCGGCGGCGCCATCTGCCCCGGTATCATCATCTCGGCAGAGGCTCTCTTCGTGCGCGCCTCCAAGCTCCCGCGGGTGGAGATTGTCTCGCCCGGCAAGGTCATCGCGCGCAACACCATCGCGAGCATGCAGGCAGGCATCATCTACGGCTACGTGGGACTGGTGGACGGCATGGCCGTGCGCATGAAGGCCGAATACGGCGCCCCCATGAAGGTGATCGCGACGGGCGGGCTCGGCGAGATCATCTCGGCGCACTCGACCGAAATCGAGGCCTACGACCGCGACCTTACGCTGCGCGGACTGCAGATTCTCTACGAGCGAAACCTCAAGGGCAGCTAGTCGTAGGGGTTGACCGGCCCATCCGTTTTGACAGGCGAGGTCTTCTTCGCGGGCTTCCCGACCTGCTTCGTTGCGGGCTGCGCCGCGCCGGTCGCAGCCTTGCTGCCCTCAGACTTCGGAAGAGGCGGCGCTGCGACAGGCGCTGCGATGGCAGCAACTGGCGGGACCGGCTCAGCTGCCGAGCCGGAGCCAGAGCCGGAGCCGGCCGGAGCAACCGCCGCCACCGGCGCAGCAGCCGGCGGAGCAACTGCTGCCGCGGGTGCCTGTGCGGACGCTGCAACCGGTGCGGGCGCTGCAACCGGTGCGGGCGCGACGTTGGGCGCCTCCTCTTTGGAGAAGAAGACGAGCGCGGCAACACCTGCCGCCAACACGCCGAGCGCCCCTATCACAATCGTCGCTAGCGGAGCCTTGGCATGCACCGCCCGATGTGACTCGGAGTTCATCGCGATGGAGGGGCTGGCGGGCAATCGGCCGCTCTGCACGGTGATGCCAAGCCGGTCGAAGGTGTCGGGTGCGCTCTGGTCGCGCTGGGTATCTTCGGGCGAGGCACCGAGGTCGAGCTGGCGGGTAGAGTTGTCCGCAGGCGCGGGCCGACCGGAGGCCAGCCTCGCGTCGAGCGCATCGAGCTCCGCGCGCAGGTCTTTCACCGTCGCGGGGCGCTGCTCGGGCTTCTTCGCAAGGCAGCGCCGAACGATCTCCTCAAAGGCCGGGTCGATCGCCACAGAGGGGTTCAACGACGCAAAGCTGGGCACAGGCTCGTTGCAGTGCTTTACCAGCACGCCGATGGGGTCGGCCGCCTCGAAGGGCGCCTTGCCCGTGAGGCACTCAAACATGATCACGCCAAGCGCGTAGATGTCGGAGCGCTCGTCGAGCTCCTTGGCGCGCGCCTGCTCCGGAGACATGTAGCGCGGCGTGCCAAAGATCATGCCGGCCTGCGTCAGCTTCTCGCTCCCGAACTTGGGATCTTTGAGTTTGGCGACGCCGAAGTCGAGCACCTTCACAAAGTCGGCCTCGCCACCAGCCCGGTTCAGGAAGATGTTGTCTGGCTTGAGATCCCGGTGCACCAGCCCCTTGCCGTGTGCCTCGGCCAGCGATGCACAGACCTGCCTCATGAGGCCGATGAGGCGACGCGGCTCGATGGCCCGTTCGATGCTGAGCGCCCGCTCGAGCGACTGCCCGTCGAGCAACTCCATCACCATCCAGAGGAGTTTGCCCTCGTTACCATGGTCGTAGACCCGGATGGTGTTGGGATGCGACAGGTTGCTCGCGGCCTTAGCCTCGACCTCGAACCGGCGAACGAGGGAGTCGTCATGCACCAGCTCCGGCATGAGCGTCTTGATGGCGATGGAGTGCTCGGTGCGGAGGTTCCGCCCGCGATAAACCTTGCCCATGCCGCCGACGCCGATGAGGGCGTCGATCACATACTTGCC
>JBIIFW010000180.1:0-5324 GCA_044236985.1 Bradymonadia bacterium
TCCGCGAGATCGACCTCGCCCACGCGCTCGTCGAACTCCAGCCGCTCCCGCGCATCGCCCTCCTCCGCTCCACGAGCGGCAACACCTCCGAGCTCGCACCCATCGCCCATCGCGTGAAGGCGACCTCCAACCCCTTCCCCGCCCAGCTCCGCGCACAGGCCTCCGCTGAGGCCACCGCAGCCGCCGTCGAAGCCGCGCTCCAGTCCCCCGGCGCACTCCTCGCAGACGCAACCTTCTCCGCCGAGGCCGGCCACTCCGAGGCGACCGAACTCGCCCTCGCTCTCACAGCAGCCCTCCGTTGGCTGCAGGCTGCCGATGCCCGCAACATGGCGCTCGAGCCTGTCGCAGCCCGCATCGAACTGCTCCTCTCCACCGGCCGTGACCTCTTCTTCACCGTCGCGAAGTTCCGCGCCGCGCGGCTGCTCATCTCCTCGCTCTTCGACCAGGCGGGACTCTCCGCCGTCCCCCGCATCCACGCCCTCGAGACGCTGGCCTCCAAGACCACGCTCGCCCCCTGGACCAACCTCATCCGCCTCTCCGTCGAGACCTCCGCCGCCATCTTCGGCGGCGCACAGTCCATCGCCCTCCGAGGCCACGACGCAGCCTCGGGCGCAGCCTCGACCGAGTCGCTCCGACTCGCCCTCAATGCCGCCTGCATCCTCCGCGAAGAGTCACACCTCGGCGTTGTCGCAGACCCCGCCCAAGGCTCCGCTTCGCTCGAACAGCTCACCGAACAGCTCGCCACCGCAGCCTGGGCCCTCTTCCAGGCGGAGCAGCGCGGCGCCAAAGACGGCTCCGGCCTCGTCGCCAAGGGCGACGCCGAGAGCGCACCCAAGTTCGCCGCATCGGTAACCCGCCGCCGCGAATCCATCATCGGCGTCACCGAGTTCCCCGACCTCGGAGAACGCGCCGTCGCGCCCGCACCTGCCGCAACCGGCCCTGCCGCACCCCGTCGCTGGTCGCAGCCCGTCGAGGCCGCCCGTGCCGCCGTCGAGGCCGCGGGCGACCGCCCCACCGTCGCCCTCTACATCGGCGACCCATCCGACAAGCTCAAGCCCCGCATCGCCTTCGCAAAGGGCCTCTTCGCAACGCTCGGCTTCAAGGCCACCGAAGTCACGCTCGGCAGCGCCACCGCTACCGCTTCCGTCGCCTGCCTCTGCACCTCCGATGGCCTCCTCGCCGAGCAGGCCTACGCCTTCATCGAGGCTGCCCGCGGCGCCGGTGCCCGCCACCTCTACGCCGCCGGCAATCCGGGCGATGCAGCAGCCTCGCTCAAGGCCGCCGGCCTCACCGACTTCCTCAACCTCGCCACCGGCCTCGCGCCGCTCCTGCAGCTCGCAGCGCAGCTCCCCACGGAGACCCCATGAGCCGCCTCCCCGACCTCTCCTCCGGCGAACTCCGGCCCTCCGCGCGCAGCGCCGAACTCACCGGAAGCCTCGCCACGCCCGAAGGCATCCCGCTCCACGCCGACTACAGCCCGGCGGTCCGCGATAGCCTCGACGCCATCCACTCCATGCCAGGCTTCGCACCCTTCCTCCGCGGCCCCTACACCAGCATGTATGCGGCCCAGCCCTGGACGGTCCGCCAGTATGCCGGCTTCTCCACCGCCGAGGCCTCCAACGCCTTCTACCGCCGCAACCTTGCCGCCGGTCAGAAGGGCCTCTCCATTGCCTTCGACCTCCCCACCCACCGGGGCTACGACTCCGACCACCCCGCCGTGGTCGGTGATGTCGGAATGGCCGGCGTCGCCATCGACTCCATCCTCGACATGCGCATCCTCTTCGACGGCATCCCGCTCGACGAGATGAGCGTCTCGATGACCATGAACGGCGCCGTGCTCCCGGTCCTCGCCCTCTACATCGTCGCCGCAGAGGAGCAGGGTGTGAGCCGCGACAAGCTCACGGGCACCATCCAGAACGACATCCTCAAAGAATTCATGGTGCGGAACACCTACATCTATCCGCCCAGCCCCTCGATGCGCATCATTGCAGACATCTTCGCCTACACCTCGCGCGAGATGCCCCGCTTCAACAGCATCTCCATCTCCGGCTACCACATGCAGGAGGCCGGAGCGACCGCCGACATCGAGCTCGCCTACACCCTCGCCGACGGCGTCGAGTATGTGAAGACCGGCATGGCCGCAGGCCTCGACATCGACGCCTTTGCGCCCCGCCTCTCCTTCTTCTTCGCCATCGGCATGAACTACTTCATGGAGGTGGCCAAGCTCCGCGCCGCACGCCTCCTCTGGGCCCGCCTGCTCCACGACCTCGGCGCCAAGTCGCCCAAGTCCATGGCGCTCCGCACCCACTGCCAGACCTCGGGCTGGAGCCTCACCGCGCAGGACCCCTTCAACAACGTCACCCGCACCGCCATCGAGGCGCTCGCGGCCGCGCACGGCCAGACGCAGAGCCTCCACACCAACTCGCTCGACGAGGCGCTCGCGCTGCCCACCGACTTCTCCGCCGCCATCGCCCGCAACACCCAACTCTACCTCCAGAAGGAGTCGGGCACGACCCGCTTCATCGACCCCTGGGGCGGCTCCAACTTTGTCGAGAGCCTCACCGACGAGCTCGCCGCCAAGGCCTGGAAGCTCATCGAAGAGGTCCAGGAGCTGGGCGGCATGGCCAGCGCCATCGAGACCGGCCTGCCCAAGATGCGCATCGAAGAGGCTGCCGCACGCACGCAGGCCCGCATCGACAACGGCGCCCAGACCATCGTCGGCATCAACCGCTTCAAGCTCGACCAAGAGGCCGACATGGAGCTCCTCCGCGTCGACAACAGCGCCGTCCGCACGGCCCAGCTCGAACGGCTCGCCAAGCTCAAGGCCGAGCGCGACAGCAGCGCCGTAGAGGCTGCGCTTGCAGCCATCACCGAGGCCGCGCAGAACGGCACGGGCAACCTCCTCGAGCTAGCCGTCAACGCCGCCCGCGTCCGCGCCACCGTCGGCGAAATCTCGCTCGCGCTCGAGAAGGCCTACGGCCGCCACAAGGCCCAAATCCGCGCCATCTCCGGCGTCTATGCCGGCGAGTCGGCAGCCCGCGACCCCCGCGTCGCAGAGGCCCGCGCAGCAACCGACGCCTTCGCAGAGCGCGACGGCCGACGCCCCCGCATCCTCATCGCAAAGATGGGCCAGGACGGCCACGACCGCGGCCAGAAGGTCATCGCCTCCGCCTTCGCCGACCTCGGCTTCGACGTCGACATCGGCCCCCTCTTCCAGACGCCCGAAGAGGTCGCGAAGCAGGCGGTCGAGAACGATGTCCACATCGTCGGCGCAAGCTCGCTTGCGGCAGGCCACCTCACCCTCGTCCCCTCGCTGATCCAGGCGCTGAAGGCGCTCGGCCGCGAAGACATCCTCGTCGTTGCCGGCGGCGTCATCCCGCCATGCGACCACGCTACGCTAAACGAGGCCGGCGTCGCCGCCGTCTTCGTCCCCGGCACCGTCATCCCGGTTGCCGCGCTCAACCTCATCGCCATCCTCACCAGCCGTCTATGACCGCGCCCGCCCGACGCCCCTCCGCACGGGAGCTCGCCGACGGCCTCCTCGCGGGCAACCGCACCCTCCTCGCCCGCGCCATCACCATGGTCGAGAGCCGTCGGCCCGACGACCAGGCGGTCGCGCTCGACCTCCTCGACCTCATCCTCCCCCACACGGGCGGCTCCCTGCGCGTCGGCATCACAGGCGCGCCCGGCGTCGGAAAGTCCTCCTTCATCGACCGCTTCGGCGCCCACCTCGTCGCCTCAGGCCGTAGGCTCGCCGTCCTCGCCGTCGACCCCAGCTCCACCCTCACGGGCGGCTCCATCTTGGGCGACAAGACCCGCATGCAGGAGCTCTCGCTCCTCCCCGAAGCCTTCGTTCGCCCCTCGCCCTCTGCCGGCACGCTCGGCGGCGCGGCCCGCAAGACCCGCGAGGCCATGCTCCTCTGCGAGGCCGCCGGCTTCGACACCATCCTCATCGAGACGGTCGGCGTGGGCCAGTCCGAAGCCGCCGTCGCAGACATGGTCGACCTCCTCGCCCTGCTCCTCCTACCGGCCGGCGGCGACGACCTGCAGGGCATCAAGCGGGGCATCCTCGAACGGGCCGACCTCCTCATCATCAACAAGGCCGATGGCCTCCTCGAGAGCACCGCCAAGCGCACTGCCCGCGACTACGCCAGCGCCCTCCACGTGCTCCCCCGCGACCGCGCCGAGGCGCCGCCCGTCCTCCTCGCCAGCGCCCTCACCGGCGCAGGCATCGACGAGGTCTGGCAGACCCTCCTCCGCCTCCACGCCGACGCCACCGCCTCAGGCGAAGCAGATGCTCGCCGGCGCGCCCAACGCGAACGCTGGCTCACCGACGCCATCGCAACAGGCATCGAAGCTGCCCTCGCAGCCCAACCCGAGGCCGCCGCCGCTCACGCAGAGGCCATGCGCCGCGTCACCGCAGGCCTGCAGCACCCGGCCCGCGCGGCCGGCGCAGTCGTAGCCGCCTTTCTGCGCGGCGCAGCCGACCCAAAGGCCGACTAGTCCTGCGCGTCGTAGGCCAGCTCGAGCAGCTTGTCGCCCGGCTTCACAATGTCGCCCGCCGCAACCGCAACCTTCACCACCTTGCCGGCGGCCAGGCAGCGGAGCTCGTTCTCCATCTTCATCGCCTCGATGATGACGAGCGTCTGCCCCTCCTTCACCGCATCACCCTCGGCCACCTTCACCAAGATGATCTTGCCGGCCATCGGGCTGTTAAGCACCGGCTTGGCCGAGCCTCCAGCGGCGCCAGTCGCAGACTTGAGCGCGTAGGTGCGGGCGTCGAGCATCTCGAACTTGGCGGCGCCGTTCGGAAGCGTCACGACGGCGTCGCTCCCCTCCCAGACCACGCGCGCATCGAGGCTTCGCCCCTCATGCCGCATCGCCACGCCGCTCGCATGAGCGTGCGCATCGAGCTCAAAGCTGCGGCCATCGACCGTCACCACAAAACGGTCTTCGCCCGCAGGCTCCACCGCAATCTCTACCGCCTTGGCGCCACGCTTTGCGGGAACCCGTACATACCGATCGATGCCCATCGTCCTGCTCCGCTTAGGTGGACAGGCGGCTGACCTGCCGCGCTCTGCCAAAGTCACGCCAACCATCACGGTCCGTCTCACCGCCCGATGCCGCCGGCGCTGCCGACGGCGCGCGACGAAGGTGAAGCGAAAGCGCGGCCGCAGCCAGCGCCAGTGCCTCGTCCTCGCCCTCCAGCGGCTTCACCGCCTTGAAACGCTCCAGGATCGGATTCACAACGCCGGTATCGTAGCTGCCGCTCACAAAGTCGGGCTCAACAAGGCAGGCCTTGAGGAACTCGATGTTGTTGGCGA
>JBIIFW010000230.1:0-4633 GCA_044236985.1 Bradymonadia bacterium
GGTCGCGCGGAACGAGCAGCGTGCCGAAGCCAGCTCCGCCGCTCAGCGCAGCGCCAAGTCCGCTCAGTTCACGGCCAGGCCCGATGATGGTCGGCACGCCGTAGCCTGCGGCGATGCGCGCCGCCCGGATCTTGGAGGCCATGCCGCCCGTGCCCGGACCATCCTGACTGGCCGGCCCCGCGATGGCGAGCAGCCCCGGGTCGTCGGCAAAGGCCACCGCGATGGGGTTGGCGCTGTTGTCGCGCGTCGGGTCGGCATCAAAGACGGCGCTAACGTCAGAGAGGATGATGAGCAGGTCGGCGCCGACGACGCTCGTGAGCAGCCCGGCCAGCTGATCGTTGTCGCCGAAGCGAAGCTCCTCGGTCGCCACCGTGTCGTTCTCATTCACGATGGGGATGATGGAGGGCACAAGCTCCATCTCGCGGAAGGTGATGCGGGCGTTAAGGAAGCGCTCCCGGTTGGCGATGTCGTCGCGGGTCAGCAGCACCTGCGCGACCTGCTTTCCGTAGAAGGCGAACTCTTCGCCGTAGAGATGCATGAGCCGCGGCTGACCGATCGCAGCGAGCGCCTGCTTGGCCGACAGCGTGTCGGCGCGCGCCTCATCCGCGCGGCGCATCGAGGCGATGGTGCGACGGCCCACCGCCACCGCTCCCGAGGTCACAAGGACGATGTGGCGACCCGGCACATCGGCCAGACGAGCGATGGTCTCCACAATGGCGCAGAAGTTGTGGCGGTCGATGAGGTTGGCCGAGCCACCGACCAGCACATTCGAGCCAACCTTGATGACAATCCGCTTGGCCCGCGCCAGGCGGGCACGGGTCTCTGCTTCGGTCGCCGGCGCGACCCGCTCAACTTGAATTCTCGACACGTAGGAGACTCGGTTAGGGTTGACGGGCGGGCAACTTCACGGCTTGAAGTCTCCATCGGCTACCACGCGAGGCCTCGTCGTGACAACGCGCTCCAACCATAACGCGACCATCACCCTCTGGGTAGCGACCTGGATCGTCGCGGCGGTCTGCGTGTGGAACAGCACGCCAGGGCTCGGATGGCTTGATGCAGGTGATTTTGCGACCGCCGGCTTCTCGCTCGGCGTGCCCCACCCCACGGGATTTCCACTCCTCACGCAGCTCACCAACCTTGCCGGGCTCCTCCCGGCAGGAAGCCTCGGCGGGCGTTCCGCCTGGCTGTCAGGCGCTGCGACCGCCGCCGCCATCGGCCTTCTCGTCGCAGCCCTCTTCCGCGAGCGGGCCTCGAAGGCGCTAGGCTTTGTCGTGGCAGTCGCGGCACTCCATGGCATCGCGACGCTGAGCATCCACGCCCGCACCACCGAGGTCTACGGGCTCTCGCTCCTGCTCGGTGCAGCCCTTGTCTGGACACTTGCACAGGCCGACGCGCGACGCGACGCGCCCGACCTCCGCCTCTCCCTCCTGCTCGGACTGCTGCTCGGCCTCGGCTTCGCCCATCACGCCATCTTTCGGCTCTGGGCGCCCGCGGTAGTCTTGCTGCATCTCCGTCAGCTTCCGGCGCCGCGTCGCAGACGCGCGCTCTGCCTTGGCACGCTCGGGGCCGTCGTCGGAGGCCTCACCAACCTCTACCTCGTTGCAGCGGCGCTTCGCGGAGGCGCTCACAACTGGGGCGACCCGGCTACCCTCCCAGCGCTCATGCGGGTGCTTCAAGGTGCCGAGATTCGAGAGGCCTTCTCGGGAGAAATGGGGAGCATTGCCCACCTCCCCGAACACCTGCTCGAGGCGGTACGGCAGCTGGGCGGAGGCCTGCCCATCATCGCGGCAGGCCTGATGCTGTTCTTCGGCATGATGCGTTGGCGAAGAGGCAGCGAAAGGGCTCCGGCAGCGCTCGTAGCCGCGGGCTGGATGATCGCGCTCGAGGTGTTGTATTCCCTCTTCCTCAACCCGATGGGGCTCCGCGACCTGCAGAACCTCCAGTGGACGGCTCTCCTGCTCCCCTTGCTTGGCCTCGCATCACTGGAGCGCGCTGGCGTCCCCGACGGCGCGAGGCGCTGGCTGCTGCCTGCGTCGGCCATTGCACTGGCGCTGCTGCTCCGGGCACCCACCGACGCACCTGCCCTGGGCCTCGCCGATGACTGGAGTTCCGAAGACCTCGGCGCCGTGGCGCTTGCCGCGGCACCGCCGGAGGCCGTTGTCCTTCCGGCGAGCGACAGTCTCATCGCCAACACCCTCTTCCTCCAGGTCGCCGGCGACGCACGCCCCGACCTCTACCTCATCGGTCGGTCGCAGGCCTCGCGAGAGGATTCGCTCCGCTACCTCGACGCACGCCAGCCCTTCTCCCTGCTCGGCGAACCCCCGGAGAGCGGCGACGTCGCCGACCTCCGACCCCGCTTCGGCCGACTCCTCGCACGGGCCACCGAGGCGGGTCACGCGGTGTTCTGGGAGCGCCTCACACGCGACACAGACCTGCCGGCAGCAACGGTACTGACTGACTGTTGGCCCCTCGCCATCGTCGGATCGGCGGGCAGCTGCCCTGCAGATCGTCGCGTCGGGAGCGGCCGGCTCGATGTCGCATTCGGCGAGGCAGCCAGGGCTAGCTCTGGCGCGGCGCTCCCCCCCTACCAGAGCTGGCTCGCAGAGCTGCAGGGTGCGCGCGGCTCCGACCAAGCGCGGGCAGGTGATTGGGGCAGCGCATTGCCCTCCTTCGCTGCCGCGGCGACGCTCGCGCCATCTTCAAGCCGACTATCCAACCTCGCTGTGGCGCTCGCCAACCTCGGGCGCTCGGACGAAGCCTTTGCTGCGCTGGAGGCCGCCTGGCCGCTCTATCCGCAGAGCACGAAGCTATGCGGCAACGCGGCCGCCTTCCCGACGACCAACCCAGAGGTAGGAGCGCTGTGGGCGAAACGCTGCCCCGCTCAGCCCTCGGAGTAGAAGGCGGAGACTGCCTCGACCACATAGGCCTGCTGCTCCGCCGTCAGCCCAGGGAAGATGGGCAGCGCGAGCGAGTCGCGCGTCGCAGCCTCAGCGTTCGGGAACGACGCTCCCTCCGGCAGATAGGCGGCCAGCGAGGGCTGCTGCGCGAGCGTCTTGGGGTAGTAGACCGCGCTGCCGATGGAGCGCTTGTCGAGGTAGGCCGCAAGCTCATCGCGACGCGGCGCACGCACCACGAACTGGTTGTAGACATGGTAGAAGCGACCGTCTGGCCCATCGTCGGCGGGCAGCGCGAAGGCTTCGGGCAACGAGGCAGCGGCGAAGAGCGCACGGTAGCGCACGGCGTTGGCGCGACGCTCCTCTTCGACGGCGTGCAGGTCGGGGAGTTTGGCACGGAGGATGGCTGCCTGCAGGCCATCGAGACGCGCGTTGTAGCCAAGCACGACGCTGTTGTACTTCGCAGCGAAGCCATGCTGGCGCACCATGCGTAGCTGCTGCACCTCTGCCTCGGTGCGGACAAAGGCCATGCCGCCATCACCGTAGGCGCCCAGGTTCTTGGCCGGGAAGAAGGAGACGCAGGCCATGTCGCCGAGCGTGCAGACAGGCTGGCCGTCCAGTCGCGCGCCGAGGCCCTGCGCTGCATCTTCGATGATGCGCACATCGCTGCGGCCAGCCTCCGTAAGCGCCGCACGAAGAGCAACAACATCGGCTGCGCGACCGAAGAGGTGAACGGCAATGACCGCGCGTGTCTTGGCGGTCAACGCACCGACCATCGCCTCCGGCGTCAGGTTGAGGGTCTGTGGATCCACGTCGGCGAAGACGGGGCGGGCTCCCACGAGCGCGACTGTGCTCGCCGTCGACATGAAAGAGTAGGCGGGCACTACCACCTCATCGTCGCCCTGAAGTTCGAGCAGCCGAAGCGCCAGCATCAGCGCGGCCGTCCCGGAGCTGGTTCCGACGCCGCGCCAACCCGGGACCTCGAGCCAGGCGGCGAGCTCCTCCTCGAGCGCGGCCGCCTCGGGACCGAGGATGAACTGCTGATGTTCGAGACAGCGGGCAACGGCCTGCTCAATCTCCGGCTTGCGGCGAAGATGAAGCAACTTCATGTCGAGCAGGGGGACCGTCATCATCGAATGAGCCGTCGTCGAAAGGTGGGTGCAGGGGTAGGACGCAACGCGTCGGCTCGGTGGCGGCAACTCTCGGCCCGCTCGCCCATTCCAATCGCAGAAAAGGCAGAGGAGAGCTGTTCCCAAGGCCGGACATAGTCCAGTGCAACCAACGCCGCCCAGCTTCCCTCGACCGCAGGATACTCGGGCAGCCAGTAGCGGTCGAACAGCTCCGCATTCAACCGCTCCACCTCCAGCGGGTGGGGCGGAGCGGCACCACGCGGCAGCACACGATGGAGAAGGCCGGCCGGATAGGTGGCGAAGTTCTTGGGGATACCGAACGAGAAGAGGTTGGTCACAAACAGCGGCCGGCCTGCACGCAAGACGGCATCGGCGAGCGCCACGGTGCTGACGGTGTCGCCCTCTGGCTCCGGTAGTTTCAGCCCTGTGAGCTCGGCCATGCGGTCCCGGTACCAACCGTAGTGCATCATGGTGGGATCGAGGTACTGCACATCGGCACGCTCACCCAGCGCGGCCTGGTGGTAGAGGAAGCCGAAGAGCCTGTGGTCCTCGGTGCCCATGATGACTGCACCGGCCGGCACAGAGACGAGGACATTCTCGACATAGCGG
>JBIIFW010000300.1:0-3801 GCA_044236985.1 Bradymonadia bacterium
TTGGTGTCAATCCACACGTCGTCGTCACCAAGTATGGCATGCTCTTCCCGGAGTATCGCCAGGTTGAAGAGGCCCTCCTCAAGGTAGAAGGCGTCGAGTCGGCCGCCCCCTTCGTCCTCCACGAGATGCTCGTCACCCGCGTCGGTAGCCGCGCCCGCCCCGGTGGCCTCATCAAAGGCGTCGACATCGACACCATCGCACGCACGCCCCAGCTCGCCGCCATCTTCCGGGCCGGCGCGGCCAAGGACCTCCTCCACGCCACGGCCGGCGCCATCGATCCTGCCACCGGCATGGTCACCGCCAGCGGCTCCGGCGAGATCCCGCTCGCCATCGGCTATGTCATGGCGGAGCGGCTCAAGGTCGTCGTCGGAGACTCCGTCACCCTCGTCAGCCCGCTCCGAGGCATCGCGGCCATGGGCATGGAGGAGGCTGCCGCCATCCCCGCCAGCGTTCGCGGCCGCATCGTCGGCATCCTCGACACGGGCTTCTACGACTACGACAACCGGCTCGTCCTCGCAGACTACCGCGCCATCCAGCCCCTCTTCGGCCGCGGCGATGTCGTCACCGGCGTCGACATCCGGCTCAGCGACCCAGAACTCGCAGCTTCACTCGTCCCCGCCATCGAGGCCGTCCTCCCCACCGGCCGCTTCCGCGCCACCGACTGGCGCATGCTCAACAAGAACCTCTTCCAGTCACTCAACCAGCAGCGGCTCTGGCTCTCCCTTGTCATGGGCATCGTCCTCCTCGTTGCCGCCTCCGTCATCCTTGTGGTCCTCGTCATGATTGTCCTCCGCAAGCGGACCCAGATCGGCATCCTCCGCTCCATGGGCGCCTCCCGACGCGATATCCTCACCATCTTCCTCCTCGAAGGAGCCCTCATCGGCTCTATCGGCATCGCGGCCGGGCTCCTCCTCGGCCTCCTCGTCTGCGCCCTTGTCGCCCGCGTCGATTTCGGCCTCGAGTATGAGGTCTACCGCATCAAAACCCTGCCCATCGCAGCCCACCCCATCGAGTTCGGTATCGCAGCGCTCGTCGCCATGGTCCTCACCCTCCTCGCCACGCTGCCCGCTGCCTGGCGCGCCTCCACCGTGAGGCCCGTCGATGCGCTCCGCGGCGCAGAGTAGGGCGATTTCTTGCCTCGCGCCCGCCTCTGCGACCATCCTGTGAAGGCATCCCTCCTCTCCCTCGGCTCGCGCATGCATCCCTCTCCCCGGCGTTCGCTCCGCCTCGCACTCGCAGCCCTCCTGCTCCTCGTCGCTGCCTGCGGTGGCCCGGCTGCCGAAGACACCGCCGAAGCCTCGCGGCAGAGCGACTTTCACTACCAGCTCTCCCTCGGTCACTACCGCGCCAGAGAGGTCCCCCACGCCATCGAAGAGCTCACCGAGGCCATCCGTCTCTACCCAGCAAATCCCGACGCCCACTTCATGCTTGGCTTCATCTTCCAGGGCCGCCAGGAATACACCCGCGCCATCGTCGAGTACCGCCGCGCCCTTGAGCTCCGGCCCGGCTGGTTCGAGGTCCGCAACAACCTCGGCAGCATCTACCTCGCCACCTCCGACTGGCAGCAGGCCATCGACATCTTCGGCCCCCTCACCGACGAACCCACCTACCGAACCCCCGGCAACGCCCACAACAACCTCGGCTGGGCGCTCTACAAGATGCGGCGCTACGACGAGGCCGCGGAGCACTTCCGCTCCGCCGTCCAGTTCCAGCCCGAACTCTGCCAAGGCTACAACAACCAGGGCCTCACCTACGAGGCGCTCGGACAGCTCGCAGATGCACGAAAGGCCTACGAGTCCTGCGTCGCCCGGCCCGGCTGCAAGCGCTACGCCGAGCCCCGGTATCGACTCGCAAACCTCATGCTCACGGGTGGCGATGTCGAAGGCGCCCTCGCACAGTTCAAGTCCTGCGCCGAGGCCGAAGTCGGCACCCAGTTCGCAGACAGTTGCCGCGAGTATCTCAAGGCTGCCGGCCGCTAAGTCAGGCCGGTCGCCAAGGTCTCAGCCCTGGCGCTCGCTGAGGATTCGGATGCAGCCCGTCAGCGCGCGGCAGACCGCAACATCCTTGCCTGCCCCCAAGTCACCAACGGCCACCACAAACAGCTGCTCCTCCTCGAGCGAGAAGGGGCGGACGCTTACCCGGTCCAGCTGCAGCCCGGGGAGCTGCTCGGAGACGCTGTCTAGCAGCCGTGACCGCGAGACGGCATCCAGCGTCCGCGTCAGCAGCGGCGCGTAGGCGGCCAGCACCTCGGCCATCTCGGTGCTGCCCGTCGACACCACCACCAACCCCTGCTCGTCGCAGAGCGCAAGCGCTGCCAGGGCGTGGGTTGCCGCAATGCGCTCTAGCAGGTGGCTCGCAGCGGTGCGTGCCTGGCTGCTCCGTACTCTGCGGCGTTCTTCGACTTCGGTGCGCATCGGGGCTCCTCGAGGGTTGAGACCCTGTCGCGCTAGCCGCCAGCTGCCTGCCAACCAAGAAATCGGCAGGCCGTCGCCCTAGTGGCCGCCGCCGCCCTGCTCGTAGGCCGAGTGATTCCCCGACGCGCTCCGCTCTGCCGCTGTGATGTAGTCGGAGCCCGCCACGCAGACCGCAACGCCGATGTTGTCGCCGCCGCCGCCCCGGTTGGCGGCCGTAAGGATATCGAGACAGACCAGTTCAGGCGTAGGCTCGCGCAGCAGCAGCTGGGTGAGGGCCGCCTCCGCTGCCCGATCGCTGTCGCCGAGGTAGTCGGTCACGCCGTCCGTGCAGAGCAGCAGCCTGTCGTCGAGCCGGAGGTGCACGAGGTAGCTGTCGAGCACCAACTGCGCCGGCACCAGATGGCCCTCTTCATCGAGGTCGAAGGTCCCCACGCACCGCGCCAGCGTTCCGCCCTGCGGCAGCGTCGCAGCGAGATGCGCCGGCATGCCGTCGGCTACGCTCAATGTCATCAGGTTATGGTCCCGCCCGATGCGCTCCAGGAAGCCCTGCCGGAAGAGATAGCTCCGGCTATCGCCGATCGAGATCACAAGCGCATCGCTGCGGAGCACAAAGGCCAGCACGCAGGTCGCTGCCATTACCTCCTGCGGCTCGCCGCGGAAGGGCGCGAACCGCTCGTCCACATAGCCGACCACGTCGGCATTTGCGGTCTGCACCGCCCGCTTGAGCTCCATCGCGATCCGCGGCCAATCCCAGCCGCCTTCGTCGGCCTGGTACCGGCTCCACACCTCGCGCGCCCGCCGAACCACCATCGCCGACGCAATCTCGCCGCTGCCGAAACTCGCGGTTGAGACGCCGTCCGAAACGCAGAGCAGCACCGCGCTCCGCACCGCGTCGACCGCGCAAAACACCGCATCCTGGTTCACAGGTTGGCGCAGCCGCTTCGTGATGCCCGGGTGCGTCTCGCAGGAGGCCGTCAGACGGCTGAACTCTCGCGCAGGCTCCTCCATCGATACAGCCTGCACGCACTCCTCTAACAGCTCCAGCGCCGCCTCCAACGAGCGCGGCCGCTCCGCGGGATCGTAGGCCGCGCAGGCTGCGAAGAACCGCCCCAGCCCAAGCGGAAAACCGGGCTCAGCGTCACGCGGCCAGATCATCGGGTGGTAGCCAGACTCAGCACACGACGGCGGAATCCTGCCCGTAACCACCTCGTAGGCCAGCATGGCAAACCCATAGACATCGGAACGCGGCGAAACCCGACGATAGAAGCCCTCTTCGTAGAGCTCCGGTGCACTGTAGCCAGCCATCATGCAGGCGACCGAGGCCGGCTCGTGAAGCGGCGTCAGAAACCCGACACCATCGAAGGCCACTTCGCCGCTTTCATCCAAG
>JBIIFW010000181.1:0-5293 GCA_044236985.1 Bradymonadia bacterium
GCTGTTGCCGGCCGCGCAGTTGTCGTCCGTCGCGCAGGGGAGCGCACACTCTCCGTTCACGCAGGCAAGGCCGGCGCAGTCCGATGTGTCGACGCAGCCCGGAACCACAGGCGTGGTGTCGGCGGTTCCTGTGTCATCCGTGGTCGTGGCGTCGGAGCCGGAGACGCTGTCTGTGGCGCTGCCGGTGTCGTCGGTGGTGGCCGTGTCGCTACCGCCGCCGCCGCCCGTGTCACGCGGCGAGCCGCTCCCGGTGTCGCGGGTGGAGCCGCCTCGTCCGCCGTCGGACGCGCCCGAATCTGCCGCAGTGCAGGCCGCCAGCAGGGCAAGCGCTGCCATCATCCCGAGGACTCGGCTCGATCCGATGTTCAAAGACCTTTGCATGCAGAACTCCCTCAGCTTCGCGACACAACCTGTTCAGACCTGAACCGCATTGTATCGAGCGAAGGTCGCCGCGCAACCAAACTTCACGCGCAGGCGAAACGAGTTCCGCACAGCGTCGAAACGAACGCTCAGCCGCGCGCGGCGGAGGCGTCGCGGAGGGTGGCGGCGACCAGCGACCACTCCCGATCCCGGAAGGTGAATCCGAGCTCCGTTAGGCGCTCCGCTGCCACCTTGCGGCTCTTGAGCACCAGCCCCGTATCGTACCGCTTCCAGCGGGCCGCCAGCTCAAACATCCAAGGCTTGAGCGTGTAGCCTGGCTTCACGCCGTCGAGCGCCCGCATCACGCCAAAAAAGTCGGCGCTCGCGAGGCCGCCCGGCGACACCAGGTTGAAGGGACCCGAGGCCTCCGCATGGTCGGCCAGGAAGAGCACTGCTCGCGCAAAGTCGCGCGCCGAGATCCACGCCACCTGCGCGCGGCCATCTCCAAAGTCGCCACGGTAGAGCTCACAGCCGATGCGCCGGAGCAGCGCGTAGTAGCCCGTCGCCGACGGCTCCATCACAAAGGCAGTGCGCAGCGCGATGCGGCGCACACCCTCGAGCTGCACCTCGTTCACCAGCCGCTCCGACGCGTAGGGGACATCGGCGCCGAGGTCCCACGAGGGCGAGGAGCCGGGCTCGCCGCCGCCAAAGAGGCCGAGCGTCTCGCCGGCCGGGAGCCCCGTGTTGTGGGCGTAGATGTCGGCGGAGCTGCCATGGAACCAGAGGCGCGGAGGCCGCGACAGCCGCGGCATGGCGGCGCAGATGGCGGTCGTTGCAGCGACCCGCTCGGCGATCAGCGCGGCCCGCTCCGAAGGCTCGTGGAAGCGGGGGATGCGGCCGCTCGCGAAGTCGAAGAAGAGATCGGTACCCTCGAGCTCCGGTAGCCATCCGTCTGGCTCCGCGGGGTTCCAGAGGACCACCCTGCCGAGGCCGCGCCAGGTCTTGCGGCGGGTGAGGATGGTGACCTCATCGCCACGCTCGAGCAGCGCCGCCGCCACGAGCTGGCCCAGCAGCCCCGAGCCGCCTGCGATGACCGCCCGCATCAGCGCGACGGGCCGCCGGCCGCCAGCAGCCGGACGATGTCCTTCGCCATCCGCTGCACCGCAGCCTCGGCCTCGGGGATCGCGCCGGTCATGGTCAGGAAGCCGTGGATCATGCCGGTTTCGCAGCGATGCTCAACCTTGTTGCCCGCGTCGCGCAGGCGGACCGCGTAGGCGTCGCCCTCATCGCGGAGCACATCGAAGCCGGCGGTGATGACAATGGCGGGCGGCTGCTTGGCGAAGGAGTTCGCATACCAGGGCGAGTAGGCGGGATCGGTGAGCTGTTCGGTGGTGAAGGTGTTGCCGAGCATCCAGCCGATGAGGCGGTCGTCGAGGATGTAGCCCTCCGCGAGCCGCTTGTGCGAGGCGAAGCTGCGGGTGAGCTCCACGCCGGGGTAGAGCAGAACCTGCAGCGCGGGCGGATGGTCGGAGGCGGCACGGGCCAGCGCGACGCAGGCGGCGAGGTTGCCGCCGGCGCTGTCGCCGCAGACGGCGATGCGGGCGGGGTTGATGTCCCAGGCCGCGGCATGGGCGACGGCGCTGTCGAAGATGGTGAGCGCATCCTCCCAGGCCGCGGGGCAGGGATGCTCGGGCGCGAGCCGGTAGTCGGCGGCCAGCACGGCCATGCCGGTGGCATCGGCGAGGCGGCGGCAGGCGCCGTCGTGGCTCGTGATGCTGCCAATGACCCAGCCGCCGCCATGGTACCAGATGATCAGCGGACCACCGACCTCAGCGTTCACCGGCCGGTAGAGCCGCACGGGCAGCGAGCCCCAGCTGGCCGGCAGCTTGATGTCGCGCACCTCGGCCATCTCGGGCGACGGCCCATCGAGCAGCCACATCTGCTCCTCCATCGCACGGCGGGCCGTTGCAGGCTTCATCGTCGCGAGATGGGGCACCCGGGCCAGCTTGGCAGCGAGGCAGACGGCACGGGTGTGAGGATCGAGCCTGTGACCATCACGCTCATGGGGCGCGATGGGGAGGCTGGCGAGCAGGCTGCCTGCCCCACGAATGGCCGCCTGTGCGAGCGGCGCGACAGTGCGCAGGAGCTTCATCACGGCTGCTTAGAAGTTGGGTTCGCCGCGGCTCGGCGTGGCGTTGGTCGTGAAGGGGCCCGTGGCGTCGGGAAGGCGCGACCAGGCAGAGTCGATGGGGCACTGGCCCTCGGTCCAGTCGGTGGTGTCGATGAGCGTGCTGTCGGGGGCGTAGAGGCGGATGCCGTCGCCGGAGACGCCGAGGCCCCAAGTGAAGCTGTTGGGCTCATCCTTGCCAACCGTGACGAAGTCGTCGGGGTAGAGGATGGTACCAATGGCGAAGTTCACCTTGTGCGTATCGGGCTGGTTGTCGCTGTAGGCGAAGGCGTCGAGGCGGAAGGGGAAGGTGGTGATCGAGGTGAACTCGATCCAGTCGGTGACGCCCAAGGAGGAGCCGGCCTGCGCCTCGTTGATGACCATCAGCCCGGTGTAGCCCTCGAGCACGCAGAGGCTGTCGCAGCCGTCGCCGTCGAGCGTGTTGCTGTCGTCGCACTCCTCGCCGGAGTTCATCGCGCCGTTGCCGCAGTCGGTGACCACAAACTCGACCACGCAGAGGGCATCGCAGCCGTCTCCGGCGGTGGTGTTGCCATCGTCGCAGGCCTCGCCCGCGTCGAGCCGACCATCGCCGCAGGCGGGCGGAAGATTATCGATGTTCGCCGCCCCCGGCGTCGGGGTGTAGAGCCGCTTGAAGGGGCCGTCGCCGTTCGGGAAGCGGCCATAGGACTGACCGAGCGGTGAGTCGCCGTCGAACCAGGTGGTGGTGTCGATGATCACGCCGTCGATGTCGGCCATCACGAGCGTCTCCGCTGCGCCGAGCGCAAAGCCGGGGAAGACGGCATCGAGCGTCTGCTGGTAGTAGCCGCGCGCGGGGATGGTGACGCCGAAGGGGAAGAGGGTGCGCTGCGGCGTGAGCTCGTCGTCGCTGAAGTAGAAGTCGTTGAGCGAGAGCGGCTCGTCGTTCGGGTTGTAGACCTCGAACCAGTCGGGCGTGGAGCCGGCAGAGACCTCGTTGATGAGCGGGGGAATGATGCCTGCCGTGTCGGCGCCCGTATCGGTCGTGCCGGTGTCGGTTGTGCCGGTGTCATCCACCGTCGTGTCCGTTGTGCCGGTGTCCGTCGTGCCCGTATCCGTCGCGCCCGTGTCGGCTGTGCCCGTATCCGTCGCGCCCGTGTCGGCTGTGCCCGTATCCGTCGCGCCCGTGTCGGTAGTACCGGTATCGGTGCCGGCGCCAGAGGCCTCGCTCGTGTCGTCAGAACAGGCCGCAAGGAGAACGAGCGGGAGCAGAAGCAGGCTTGTCTGGAGGTGGGCGCGGGTCTTCATCTTCATCCTCGATTCGAAGGGACATGCAACCGCGCCTTGATAGCCGACCCTCCCGACGAGCGCACCTATTCGGTGCGCAGCAGCCGCTCCGTGACAAAATCGACCATCACCTCCGCAACAACCGGCCACAGACGACGACAAGTTCTCCGATCCCCCTCTCGGAGCTGCCCATGTCGTCCGCCGAACTCATACCGCCAGACAACGCCACCGCCTTCACCGCCTGGCTCCGTGCTAAGGGCTGGTCCATCGAGCCGCTCAGCGCAGGCATGACTCTCGATGCCGACCTCCTCGACCGCCTCGCAGAGCCGCTCGAAGACAGCGTCTGGCTCAACCCGCTCGACCCGCTGCCGCTCTGGTTCACCGCCACCGACGGCGACCCGCTTCCACAGGCCATCCTCCGCGCACGCCAGCTCGCACGCGTGCTCCCCGGCGCGCTCGTCGTCGGCCGCAGCACCCGCTCCAGCGCCGCCGCCATCGCCCTCATCGACGCCGCAGGCGAGCTCCACCAGTGGGACGGCGATGGCGCCTCCGGGCGGCGCAGCGACCGCGAGCTCTGGGACTGCTTTGCCCGCCACAACGAGGCCCTCGCGGTCGCCCTCGAGCTCCGGCCCAAGCTGGCCCGACGCGACCTGTCGCACCGCTTCTTTCGCGAGCTCCGAGAGGCCCTCCGTACCGTCTCAACCGCCTTCACCGGACTGCCCACAGAGGCCGCAGACCACCGCGAAGCGCTCGCGCTCACCCTCTGCTGCCGGCTCATGTTCCTCTACTTCATCCAGCGCAAAGGGTGGCTCGACAACAACCCCCGCTTCCTCGCCTCGCAGCTCCTCCACCCGCACCACCGCGACCTCTTCCGCGCCTGGCTCCAGCCTCTCTTCTTCCGTGCCCTCAACCTCGCACCAGACGACCGCTCGCAGCCGCTCCGCTTCCGCCACATCCCCTACCTCAACGGCGGCCTCTTCGCGGCCACCACCCTCGAGCAGCGCTACCCCGCGCTAGGCCTGCCCGACGAACCGCTGCGCGACCTCATCCGCAACCTCTTCGAGCGCTACCGCTTCGTCGAATCGGAGCAGGCCGGCGACCACGACGCCGTCGATCCCCGCATGCTCGGCCATGTCTTCGAGCGGCTCATGAACGACGACCAACGCTCCCGCTCCGGCACCTTCTACACGCCACCCGCGCTCGTCCGGCACCTGCTCGAACAGGCGCTCCGACACTGGCTCACCGAACAGACCTCGGAGCGCGACGCAGCCACCCTGCTGCGCGCGCTCCGAGGCGACCAGGCTCCGCTCCCCCGCGCCCTCGCCGACAGGCTCGCTGCGCCCCTCGACACCCTCCGCCTCCTCGACCCCGCCTGCGGCTCCGGCGCCTTCCTGCTCGAGGCAGCCGAGCTCCTCACCCAGCTCCGCTTGCGGCTCGCGGAGGCCTCAGAACAGCCGCTCCCGCACGACCAGGCACTCCGCCTCACCATCACGCGCAACCTCT